>DAOVZP010000314.1 GCA_030635045.1 Bacteroidota bacterium
ATACTTGAAATAGATAAGGTTATTTAACGGCTTCTGCAGGGAAACGATCCCTAAAACAGCCATATAGGATAGTTGAAAGCCTGCACCAAATAAAAGGTATGGGTCGAGAAACAGCATAAGCAATGCGGAGGCTGCGAGTGTATTATAAACGTTCTTTTGTCTGCCCATTGAATTCCCCAATATGAAAAAGCTGATCATGCAGGATGCCCTTATTACAGGAGGTGCAAGGCCGGTGATCAGGGCATAAAACCATATGCAGGCCATCAGCAGTACCGGGAACAAAAGCCTTCCGGGCCTGGATCTCTTCAGAAATCCAAATATGGAGTTCAATACAATGAAGATCACCCCGACATGGAGGCCTGAAACACATAATATATGCATGGCTCCCGCCCGGGCATAAACATCCCTGATGTCGGCATGCAGCTGGCTGTCTTCCCCCAACAACAGGGCTGACGAAATGCCAAAATGCCCCCCGGTAATGCCATTTTCATATAGTTTTTCCAACAAACTTCGTCTGAGATGTGAAGCGTATTGCAGCAATTCAGGTTCAGCTGAGCTACCGCTAACGTACCATTGTCCGTTTTTGAGATATGTGCTGTGAAAGATCCCTTTCCGGGTGAGATATTCCTTATAATTGAATTCCCCGGGATTTGAGGGAGGCTTTACCTCACCTATTTTTGCCATGATAAGTATATAAGCACCTGCAGTGAGCTGTAACAGGCTGCTGTCAGGTGCAGTATACACCATTGCCTTTGCATTTACATCCCGCCATGCAATACTATCCCTGACAGAAAGGAGTGTCAGCATCCCCCGGCATGATCGTTCTCGCATGGTGAATGATTCATCAAGCCTGGCAAGGTATAGCCGCTCTGCCCGGGGTATGTCAGCGAGTACTTCATCCCCTTTTGTCTTCATCCTCCCGGTAAACAGGTACCCACAGCTAAATACAAACAGGATAATAAAACTACCGAACAGCCACCTGCTCCGGTAAGAAAACAATACCCCATAAAAAATCCCACCGGCAAAGACAATAATGGCAGAGATCCACAAAACCGTAATGCCCGGCAATATGTTGAAGCTGACGCCAACGGAAAGAAGTATCCCTGCTATATATGGGATGATCAGCCTGACAAGTGGTATGCGGCTCCACATTTTATTGTATTAATAAATATTGATACTGAGTACTCTTATCTATTAATACTGATTTTTGGAAAATGTCGCACTGGGATGGGTGCTGGTTGCTGGTTACTGGTGGCTGGTAGCTGGTGGCTGGTAGCTGACCCCCCTTCATCATTCTTATTCTTATTCCTTGTTCCTCTGTTCTTTATTCAACAGCCTTTGGTACATCAAGCCTGCAGCCGTCTCCGAGGCGCCGGGGCCGCCAAGTTTATTGTGCAATGCATCAAGTTCAGAAAGCATTTTTGTGCGGTAGGCCTCGTCGGAAATAAGGCGGGTGAGTTCTTTTTTAAGGTTTTTGGTGTTGAAATCGCCCTGGATGAGTTCTTTGACAACTTCATGGTCCATGATAAGGTTGACAAGAGAGATGTATTCAATGTCTTTCACAAGCCTGCGGGCGATAAGATATGAGATCCAGCCACCTTTATAGCATACTACCTCAGGCACCCTGAACAAGGCGGTTTCGAGGGTTGCCGTACCGGAAGTGACCATGGCAGCAGTAGAGATGCGCAGGAGTTCGTGCATCCGGCCTCTGACAAGCTTCAGATCCGTATCTTTAATCACATCCAGATAAATCTGATCCGGTGTGGAGGGGGCAGCTGCAATAACAAATTGATGATCCGGGAATTGGCCTGCCATCTCCATCATCACAGGCAGCATTTTCCGGATCTCCTGCTTTCTGCTGCCTGGCAGAACGGCAATTACAGGCCTGTCATCAAGCCCGGCCGTGTCCCTGAGATCATCATTATCTTTTGTTTCCACCCCGATAGCATCCAGCAAGGGATGGCCGACAAAGTCTACTTCATAATCATATTTACTGTAAAAATCTTTTTCAAAAGGCAGTATCACAAACATGCGTTCCACATACTTCCTGATCTTGTACACCCTCGATTTCTTCCATGCCCACACCTGTGGTGAAATATAATAGAACACCCTTATCCCCTGCTCAGCAGCAAATTTTGCAATTCTCAGGTTAAAACCGGGATAGTCGACAAGGATGAGCACATCAGGCTTATAGGCAAGAATATCCTTCTTGCAGAATCTCATATTCTTCAGAATGGTCCTGATATTGAGCAAAACCTCCAGGAAACCCATAAAGGCAAGATCACGGTAGTGCTTAACCAGTGTCCCTCCCTGTGCCTCCATCAGGTCACCGCCCCAGCAACGAAAGTCTACCTCTGCATCACGCTTGTTCAACTCCCTCATCAGGTTTGATGCATGCAAGTCGCCTGAGGCTTCACCGGCTATGATGTAATACTTCATGTTTTAAATTACAAACTACAAAATTCAAAATTCAATGAAACTCCAAACTTCAAACTCCAAACTCCAAACTAACTCAACCCTCAACCCTCAACACTCAACACTTTTTTTTAGTTAATAACAAAATATGCGATCACATAAACAAATGTCACAAACAACAGCCCCCGTCCGCTGTCCTCGTATTTCTTGGTAACAAAATAATAACGGATAAAAAAGAGGTTGATCACAGGGCTGGCCAGCTGCAGCAATGATTCATCGAAGTTCAGGACTGAACCGGATATGCTCTCATACAACAACATCCCTCCATACAGCAGGCCATATACCCCTAGGGGCATCAGGATGCCGATCAATACGCCGAACCACATTGAATCCCTGTTAAACATCCAGATCAAGATTTTTAATATGTTCCATGGCATGATGTGCTGTCAGATCATAATGCACCGGAACAACGGATATATAATTCTGCCGCAACGCCCATTCATCCGTACCCGGCCTATCATCCAGGAGCTCAAACTTACCTGTAAGCCAATAGTAATTCTTATTTGCAGGATCTTTTCTTTCATCATATTCCTCAACCCAGCGGGCATTGGCCTGATGGCATACTTTCATGCCTTTTATGTCTGCGCCATTCACCGCCGGTATGTTCACATTGAGGCAGGTCTGTTCCGGCAAGCCTTTTTCAAGAACTTCCCGAACGATC
>DAOVZP010000007.1 GCA_030635045.1 Bacteroidota bacterium
CCCTTATTTAGAACCCATTTAAATCACATCATAATCAGGTATTTCAATACCTGAATTTTTGCCTGTTTTCCTTTTTCTTTTATTTTTACCTTTGGTAATATCAACAATGAATTATTATTCATGAAGAAAAAGGATAAATCAAAGGAAAAGGCTTCACGCAGGGACTTTCTGCGTTCAGGCCTGGTGCTTGGCGCAGGAGCGGTTGCAGGCTCCGGCCTGGTTGCTGCCTGTAGCAGTGGCGCTGAAGAAGAAGGCACGAAAGTGAAGGTGATGACCACCGACGGCCGCCTGGTCGAAGTGGACTCAAACAAGCTTCAGCCGGCTTCAGAAGCCATTGAAGAAAACTATGGCGAGCTGCTCACCATGCGTCAGAAACGCGGACGCGAAGGCCTGGCAGGCCATCACTGGGTGATGGTCATCGACCTGTCGCGATGCAAAAATGCACGCAAATGCATGGCAGCATGCCAGGGGGCACATGAGCTTCGCCCTGAACAGCACCACATCAATGTGCTACAGATGCAGGATAGCGAAGACACCGCTCCCTATTACATGCCCAAGCCCTGTTACCACTGCGACAACCCTCCATGCACTAAGGTCTGCCCCGTGAATGCCACCTTCAAAAGGCAGGATGGTATAGTGCTCATCGACAACCACCGTTGCATAGGATGTCGATTCTGCATTGCCGGATGCCCCTATTCAGCGAGGGTCTTTAACTGGTTCGAACCTGACCTCACCGCTGAAGAAAAGGAAAGGGTATATGACATCGAACTCAATGTTCCTCAGAAAAGGGGAACCATCTCCAAATGCCTTTTCAGTGCCGACAGGCTTCGCAAAGGACAACTCCCCTACTGCGTATCGGCATGCCCCAATGGGGTGTATTATTTCGGTGATAAGCTTGAGGATGCCGTTACCAACGGCACCAGTGGTGAGACCGTATCCTTCAGCGAGCTTATCAAAGAAAATGCCGGGTATACCCAACACGAAGAGCTGGGAACAAAACCACAGGTATATTACCTTCCTCCGAAAAACAGGATGTTCCCTTACAAGAAGGAAAGCATCTACCTCGAAGAGGAACCCAGACCGGAACAGGAATCACATTCAATAAATTAAAAAGATAACCTATGTCTGCTGAAACTACAGATATACAAAAAACCGGCAGAAGCCTGAAAGAGATCACTTCAGACTTGCTCAACCCCATCAGAAGTAAGAAGTCATCAGTTAGTCTTTGGACTATGCTCCTGGTGTTCATTATCATTATTGGTGTCTACGCCTACATCTACCAGACCATGACAGGGCTTGGAGTAACCGCCATGCGCGATTATACATCCTGGGGGATGTACATAGGGCACTTCGTTTTCCTGGTAGCTGTAAGCCTCGTAGGCTCACTCGTTACAGCCATACTGAAGTTGCTCGAAATTAAATGGGCAGCTCCTATCACCAGGATAGCGGAGATCATTGCCGTGGCCGCCGTGGCGCTTGCCGCCATCACCATTGTGCTCGACATGGGTCGCCCCGACAGGGTACTGAACATTTTCCTGCATGGCAGGATACAATCACCTATTGTATGGGACGTGACCGTCGTTAACATGTACCTGCTCATCAGCGTGATCCTGCTTTACCTGCCAATGATCCCCGATATCGCTATCATGCGGGATACTCTCACCGACAGGCCAAAGTGGCAGCGAAAAATGTATAAAGTCCTTGCCCTGAACTGGAGGGGTACTGATGAACAATGGAGACTGCTGAAGCGCTCCATCCGCATCATGCTGATCGTGATCATGCCGGTGGCATTTGCCATCCATACCGTCACATCCTGGCTTTTTGCCGTGAACAGCCGCGCAGGCTGGGACAGCACCATCTTCGGCCCTTACTTTGTTGCTGGTGCATTTATGGTAGGTGCAGCAGCAGTGATAGCAGCCATGTACATTTTCTGGGCCACCAAGCCTGCCTATAAAAAATATATAACGAGTAAGCATTTCGATATGATGGGACGCTTGCTGGTGCTTACCGGACTGGTATATCTGTATTTCAATGTAAATGAGTACCTCGTGCCCGGATTCAAGATGCAGAAACTCGATGGCCAGCACCTGATGGATCTCTTTGTCGGCCACGAGGCACCCCTGTTCTGGGCAACACAGATAGGAGGCCTTATATTACCTGTTTTTTTACTGTGTTTCAAAAAATTCCGAAAGCCGCTGCCTATCTTCATCATTTCCATTTTCGTGATCTTCTTCGCCTGGACGAAAAGGTTGCTTATCGTCATTCCGACTTTATTAACACCGACTTTCCCCATTCAGAATGTACCGGAGAGCTGGCACCACTATATACCAACATATTATGAGATCGCTATCACATCAATGACGGTAGCTTTAGTATTGTTGATTATCACCTGGTTTACCAAATATTTCCCCATCATCCCCATATGGGAGATGGCCAAAGAGAACGGGCACGACAACCCGCATGAGAAAGTGGTTCTTGATGATATTGAAAAAGATTAAAAATGATCAAAAAACTGAGGATCATGATAGGAACGAATAAAAAGAATATACTGGCTCTGACATTTATTTTCAGCAGCCTGCTTGTGCTTGCCTCCACGCAATTCCCACCCTGGGATGTGCCTGTTGAGGCCAATGACCTGGAAAACCCGATAACCGTTGATAAAAAGAACCTCGATGCGGGCAAAGCCTTCTTTGATTTAAGCTGCAAGGCCTGTCATGGTGCCACAGGTTTGGGCGACGGCGCAGTCCCTTCAGGTGATTTTACAACAAAAGCTTTCACCGGCCAGACCGATGGAGCTATCTTCTGGAAGATACAACAAGGACGCGGCCTGATGCCAAGCTTTAAAGCTGTGCAGGAAACGAGCCTCTGGCAGGCGATCACATATATCCGCACCCTTGCAGCACCTCAGGAGATAGTGGCAATGAAGAATGCCACCATTGTGATAGAATTTGATGAAAGTAACAGCAAAAAATTAATCACGGCGAAAGTTTATGAAACCCTTGAGAACGGGGAACAGGCACCGGCAAAGGAGGTCAAGGTGAACTTTTTCATCAAGCGTTACTTTGCCGATATGCTGATTGGCGGAAGCAATAACTATACCGATGATAACGGAAGCGTGAGCATTAGCTTTCCGGAAGGCGTGCCCGGCAAAGAAGGCAAATTGCAGGTCATGGCAAAACTTGACGACTCCGGGTTTAACCCTGCCGGGCTGACAGAAGAAGTAGCCTGGGGCGTAGAAAAAGCCGCATACTGGAACGACGACCGGCAGCTCTGGAAGAACAACGATTTTGTCCCGCTGTGGCTGCTGATCTCCTTTTTCGGTGTGATCGGAGGAATTCTGATCGCAATCCTGTATGTTTTGTTGCAGGTGGTGAAGATAAGGAAGCTGGGCGTTGGGCGTTAGGCAGTAGGCGGTAATTCATTTTACATGTACCATTTTTCATGGGCCATGTGTCATGGGCCATTTTGAGCGAATCGCGTAGCGGTTCTTCACCTGTAGCCAGATGTTACGCACCAAGCCATATTTTACCGCGTAGCGGTTATTCAAATAAATGCAAAAGGAAAAAGGCAAATGGCATAAGGCAAATGTCAAATGATACATGCAAAATGGTACATGGTACATGAAAAACACCAACACAATCCTGAGAAGCTTACGCAAATACTAAAAGAAGTTGTTTCATCTTCAGGATATCTTTCGTAATTTTGTTACAAACTAAACAATCCACAACCATGAGAAAAATCTCATTTCTCCTTATCCTCATGCTTATCATTGCAGCATGCAACAACACTGCCAATACTGATCAGACAAACACTGACCAGACAAACACCGACAATACAGAAGCTATACAGCAGGAAGCCGTCATTGAAGTAGCCATTATCACCGTAAGTGGAATGAATTGCGGGGGCTGTGAAACAACCATCGCGGGTGCACTTAACGAGATCGATGGCGTTATGGACGCCAAAGCTTCTTTCACCGAGCAACAGGCGAAAGTTAAGTTCGACTCATCAAAGGCAGATATTGAAGAGTTCAAAGCTGCCATTGAAGGCAAAGGCTATACCGTTGAAAGTATCGAAGTTGTAGAATACACAGACCAATCTGCAGAACCAACCGAATAAAATGATCAGCCTTAACGGCTGCAAAGATATATCTCCAGGAATCATATACTTTTTAACAAGATATCAACAATCAGGCATCTGATTGTTCTGTTTTACTATTTTCGGGTAAACCAAAATCAATATTTTGAAGAGAAACGTCTTTGCCAGGATATTTAACTTCTACTACGACGGCTTCAGGAATCTCAGCCCGGTCGGCAAAAGGCTGTGGCTCATCATCCTGATCAAGCTTTTCATCATGTTTGCCATTCTCAAACTGTTTTTCTTCCCCAATTTTCTGAATACAAACTTCGACTCCGATAAAGAGCGTAGTGATTATGTTATAGAACAACTAACTAAACCCAATTAACACTATGGAAATTGATTATGCATTGATCGATTGGTCGCGATTGCAATTCGCAGTGACAGCCATGTATCACTGGATCTTTGTACCGCTGACCCTTGGTCTGGCTTTCATTATAGCAATAATGGAGTCGATTTATGTAAGAACAGGAAATCCTGAGTGGAAGAGTATCACCAAATTCTGGATGACATTATTTGGGATCAACTTCGCCATTGGCGTAGCCACAGGGATCATCCTGGAATTTCAGTTCGGAACAAACTGGTCGAACTACTCCTGGTTTGTTGGTGACATCTTCGGTGCACCACTGGCCATAGAAGGTATCCTGGCATTCTTTTTGGAGTCGACCTTCATTTGTGTCATTTTCTTTGTATGGAACAAGGTCGGGAAGAAGTTCCACCTTGTATCTACCTGGCTTGTCGCCTTCGGCGCCAGCCTTTCAGCTCTGTGGATACTTGTAGCCAATGCATGGATGCAATATCCTGTAGGCATGAGGTTCAACCCGCAAACAGCAAGAAATGAAATGGTAGACTTCTGGGAGATACTTTTCTCCCCTGTTGCCGTGAATAAATTCCTTCACACAATAACATCCGGCTATGTGCTCGCTGCAATTTTCGTAATTGGTATCAGTGCATGGTACCTGCTGAAAAAACGGCATCGCCTTTTTGCAAAACGCAGCATTGTTGTTGCAGCCGTATTCGGCCTCATCATGTCACTCATGAACATACATGCAGGAGATGAATCTGCCAGGCAGATAGCCGAAAAGCAACCCATGAAATTTGCTGCCATGGAAGCCATGTATGATGGCCAGACCAATGCCCCATTAGTTGCTATTGGATTCATGGAAAAAGTAGATCAGGACAGGGATAATATCAATGAAAGGCAATTTGCTTTTTCCATCGAGATCCCGGATATGCTGTCTTATCTGGCTTTCCTTGAGAGTGGAGCTTATGTTCCCGGGATCAAAGACCTGATCCGTGGGTACACGGATAATGACGGCAACAACGTACTTTCATATGCTGAGCGCATGAGAAGAGGCAGTATTGCCATCACGGCATTGCATGATTACAAAGAGGCAAAGAATATCGCAAAAAACAGCAAAGCCAATGAAATGGTTAAAAAGTCGTTAATGGAAAAAGCCGATTCGCTTGCGGCACTGTTTTCAGATCAGGAATGGGTAGATAATTATTTTGCTTATTTCGGATATGGTTATTATGATGATCCGAAAGACCTCATTCCCAACGTTCCTGTTTCTTTCTATTCATTTCATATAATGGTTATCCTGTCAGGATATTTCTTACTTATTTTTATTCTTGCCTTAATTAATGTGCTTAACGGGAAGCTTGAAAGAAGGAAATGGATCTTATGGGCAGCTATTCTTGGGATTCCCCTGGTATATATTGCCCAGCAGACCGGATGGCTGCTCGCAGAAATGGGGCGTCAGCCCTGGGTGGTCCAGGACCTGATGACAACAGCGGCAGCCGCAACCAAAAACAGTGTCAGCAATATTCAGATCACATTCTGGCTCTTTGTGGCCACATTTACGATCTTGCTCATAGCAGAGATAAAGATCATGTTAACGCAAATTAATAAAGGACCTAAAGAAGGAGGACAATAAGATGTTTGAAACACTATCACTTTTAGCCTTACAGCAGTACTGGTGGATCATCGTGTCCATTCTTGCTGCGATCCTGATTTTCCTGATGTTCGTTCAGGGTGGCCAGACACTGATCTATTGCCTGGGCAAAACCGATATGGAGCGTACTATCCTCATCAATGCCCTGGGCCGTAAATGGGAATTTACTTTTACCACACTGGTTACTTTCGGCGGGGCATTTTTTGCATCCTTCCCGCTTTTCTATGCCACCAGTTTCGGCGGGGCCTACTGGGTATGGATGCTCATTCTCTTTGCCTTCATCCTGCAGGCCGTGTCCTATGAATATCGGACCAAAGCCAACAATTTCCTGGGCAAAAGGACATATGAAGGCTTCCTGTTTGCCAACGGACTGCTGGGAACCATCCTGATCGGGACCGCGGTAGCCACTTTCTTTACCGGATCACCATTTAACTTAAGCGGGACAATAAGCACATCCGGTGAGATCACCATGATTAACCAGGTAAATTGGGAAAGCCCGTACCGTGGCCTTGAGCTGGCCTTTGACTTCGGCAGGTATGCCACCTTTGTGAACCTTTCACTCGGACTGGCAGTATTCTTCCTGGCACGCGTGCTGGCAGTGCAATATTTCATGAACGCCGTTGATGAGGAGAATATCAACAAGCGGCTGAAAAAGAAGCTCATCAACAATGCTGCACCATTCCTGGTATTCTTCCTCTTCTTTGTTGCTAACCTCCTCCTGATGGACGGCTATGCAGTTGATCCTGAGAGTAAGATGGTAACAATGGAATCTTATAAATACCTGAATAACCTCTTGCAGATGCCGCTGGTATTGGTCATCTTCCTTCTGGGTGTTGTTATGGTTTTGCTAAGCATCATCCGGCCAATCATGGCGTATGAAAAATGCGGCAACAAAGCAATCTGGCCGGGAGGTGTAGGAACCTTTCTCACAGTATTTGCTTTATTCCTGGTGGCCGGATTCAACAACACGGCTTTTTATCCTTCATATACGGATTTGCAAAGTTCACTGACTATCGAGAATGCCTCATCAAGCCATTATACGCTCACAGCCATGAGCTATGTATCGCTAATGATACCTTTTGTACTGGCATATATCTGGTACGCATGGAAGGCCATCAGTAACAAAAAGATCACTGCGAAAGAGATGGAAGATGATGAGCATGTTTATTAACCTGAAAAAACAAACAAGATGTATATAACTGAAATAATGTGGCTTATCATTTGGCCTGTACTGATCTTCATTAGCTACAGGCTTGTCCTCGTGGCCATCAAAAAGTTTGAAAAGAAGGAAGCGAAGGCAGAAAAATAGTCGCTGCGATATCAAGGTAATCCCTCCAGAGGCGGGATTATCTGGCATTACTTTATTAATGACACCAGTCATCCCGCATCACTTTTGCGAAGCGGGATTTTTTCAAGCTTCCTCTACATCCTTCGATTGGTCTATCCTTATGTTATACCAATCTATTTTTCTTGAGAAGTACATTACTAATGCCAGGATTATAAAAATGCCAATGCTACCGGTTAATAAGGCATAATCCTGAATTTGCAAAATTATATATATAAATATATAAAGAATAGTCAATATCCCTCCAATCAGCAGCGTTAGCCTGGATGATCGTAAAATGGTTCTGATGTATGCAGAAATTAATGCCAATACTGATACTGTTGAAATCAAATACGCACTATCGAAATTGAGGTGTTCTGTGATAGAAAGTAATAATGAAAAGAAAACGATCAGGGCTATCCCAACAAGAGTATACTGTATTGGATGGATAAACTTTTTTGCCAAAATTTCTACAAAAAAGAAAACGAGGAAAGTAAATACAATAAAAAGTATTGCATACTTGATTGACCTCTCAGTTTTTTGATACTTATCTACCGGAAGTATCAGGTACACGCCAAAACCGGATTCATCAACTGAGTATTGACTCCCTGACCATGACTGCGGAAAATTTCTATTGAGGTGTAATATATTCCAACCAGCTGTAAATCCATCATCAGTTATATGATGCGTATCAGGCAAAAAAGCTCCGTTGAAACTAGGATTTGCCCAGCTTGATTCAATATTTACATCAGTAATTTTACCCATTGGCACAAAATAAAGCATCTGACTGCCTTTTAATCTCAGCTCAAATAAAAACTCATATGAACAGCTGTCATCACAAAGGACCACCGGAGCATTTATCCCGGAATAAATTATATCATTGCTGATCATACCCGGATCAAAAAGACCGGTCTCTTGATTGAATTGAAGCGAAACTTGTTCCTCTATTCCAGTCAGGTCGGAGATGCCTAATGACAGAACGGCCTTGTCAAGCAGAATATCAGATTCAGGTACATTGAATTGTTTCAAGTCAAGGTTCTTAAAAAACCCACTTAGCAATATTTCTGAATCATATACAACAATCTCATAAATGCCACGGTGACGATGCTCCGGTTCAATCATTCCATTTATTTTCAGTTCTTCCGGTAGAAAATGCATATAATCAATAACTTTTACCAACTTTTCTTTTTGAAAATCACCAACGTATTCCATAGTGTAGCGATAAAAAGGGATGGAGATAAAAGGTCCGGTTAAAGTCTGGGGTTCTCCCCATTTAGAACTCACTTCAATAATAGCTTCATTCTGGCGTTGTTCACGCTCCCTTACCAGCCCCCTTATCATGGTGGTTGGGATGAGTAATAAAAGGATCAAAAACAAAATAATACCTATCTTAAGAAAGATATTGTACTTTAATACATCCATAGCTTAAATTATTTTTGGGTTAATTCTATTTAATTCATATTCATAAAAATAATGTATTTTTCTGCTCATTAGTATCTCAAATTCCCGAAAGAATTCTTAAAAATTCATAAATGGATAAGTTTCAAACTCAGAAAGTTGGAGAAACCGATATTCGATCTTCCATGCTCGATCCTCGATTTTCGATCTTCATCCACCACAGATTTCTCCCTTCGGTCGAAATGACTTTTTCTATATACATACTCTAATTATGTCGTACCTTTACTGGCTCAAACCCTGATATCGAAACCATGAAAAAAACAATCCTTCTCACCGCTCTGGCAGCTCTGTTCACCCTGAATATTTCGGCTCAGGGAACCACCAAGACAAGCAATCCTGACTATGCCAACTATCCATACTGGATAGAGATGATGCAGGACCAAACAGTAAATTTCTTTGACGTGCAGGAAGCATTTTATACTTACTGGGACGGACGCAAGATCACACGCAGCTCCGGTTATAAGCCCTTTAAACGCTGGGAGTATAATATGCAGTACCGCGTGAAACAAAATGGTGAGCGCATGCCTTCAAACCATGTGTGGAAAGAATACCGGAAATTCCAGGCAAATGATCCCGCTGCCAAATCACCATCCGGCGACTGGGAAAACCTTGGGCCGTTCTTTATCCCCAACGGCAAAGGCTATCGTGGCCTCGGCCGGCTGAATGCCATTGCCTTTCATCCTACAGATCCGGAAATAATATTTGCCGGGGCACCTTCCGGCGGATTGTGGATCACCGATGATGGCGGGATCACATGGACAAGCTACTGCGACGATCTGCCTACACTTGGCGTATCAAGCATTGCAGTGGATTATAACAACCCTGACATAATTTATATGGGCACAGGCGACAGGGATGCCGGTGATGCTTCAGGCATAGGTGTGCTGAAATCACTCGATGGAGGAATCACCTGGGATGAGGCCAACACAGGTATTGAAAACCTGACAATAGGGAGGATGATCATACATCCGACAAACACAAGTGTTCTTTACATAGCAACCACAGGAGGAATATTCAAGACCGCTGATGCAGGACAAAGCTGGACACAACAGATAGGCGGGCATTTCAAAGAGATCCTTTTCAAATCAGATGATCCGCAAACCTTGTTTGCCTCCAGGGGTGGAGATTTTTACAAAACAACGGATGCCGGAGATACCTGGACGAAGATCACCAATGGCCTCGTCTCAGGTTCACGTGCCGTGATCGCCGTTACACCCGCCAATGCTGATGTAGTTTACTTCCTGGTTACCGAAGGAAGTGAATTCAAAGCCCAATACCGTTCTACGGATGCCGGCGAAAGCTTTACGGAAATGTCTAATTCCCCGAATATCATGAGCTGGGGATGCACAGGGGGGAGCGGCGGACAGGCATGGTATGACCTCGACATTGCGGCTGACCCGCTAAATGAAAACATAATCTTCGCTGGTGGCGTGAACTGCTTCAAATCCTCTGACGGGGGTACTACATGGCAGATCAGCTCACACTGGTGGGGCGATTGCGGAGTACCGGCCGTACATGCCGATCTCCACATACTGGAATATAATCCTGCAGATGGAAGACTGTATACCGGCAATGACGGAGGCATATACTGGACGGACAACGGGGGAACCAACTGGACAGTGATCACCGATGGCATGCCCATCAGCCAGGTGTATAAGATCGGCCAAAGTGCCACCGTGAAAGACCTTGTTATCAATGGTTATCAGGATAACGGAACCTCCACATATGATGGCACCGGCTGGGATTTTACACGCGGAGGCGATGGCTTTGAGTGTATTATCGACCATGAAGATTCACATTTTAGTTACGCATCACTTTATTATGGCAGTGTTGTCCGCTATTACAACAATAACTCCCAGATGGTGGTTTGTGAGGATGGCAAATATGGCATAGATGAATCCGGGGCCTGGATCACTCCATTTATCCTGGATGAAAACGATGCCGACAGGATGTTTATCGGTTACAAGAACGTATGGCGTTGCGACAATGTGAAGGCTGGCAGCAGCCAGATCAGCTGGACAAGGATCTCGTGGGATCTTGCCGGCAATAATGGTAAAAATATGGCTGTTCTTGAGCAATCTCCTGCAAATACAAATATCCTGTATGCCGGAAGATCCGACAATAGGGTGTTCCGTACCGATGATGCCCTCAGTAGTGACCCTGTTTGGTACAACATAACAAGCAATCTGCCACAGGTAACCACTCCGGGCGATATCGAAGCCCACCCATTCGATGAGAACATTGTTTATATCCTGCTTGGCTCCGATGTTTATAAAAGTATGGATAAAGGTTTGACCTGGATTGATATTACCGCCAATCTGCCTGACGTCCATAAAACATCCATTGCCTGGTACAAAAACAGCCAGGAAGGTTTGTACGTTAGCTCAGACCTCGGTGTATTTTATAAGGAATCCGGCTGGAACGACTGGATATGGTTCAACCAGGGCTTGCCGGTTGATGCTTCCGTCAATGAAATTGAGATATTTTATCATGCCGACAGCGTCAGTGAAGATGTGATCAGGGCAGGCACCTATGGCAGGGGGCTGTGGGGATCAGATATGTGGTTCGGGACACCTGCTGCAGATTTTATTAGTAGTGACACCCTCATACCTCCTAATTGCACAGTAGATTTCTTTGACGCATCATCAGGAGTACCTCATTTCTTTGAATGGACATTTGACGGAGCTACACCGCCATCCTCTGCTGAAAAAAATCCTGCCGGGATCACTTATGATACTCCTGGCACGTATATGGTTTCACTGAAAGTATGGAATGAACTGGGAGAAGATTCAGTTTCTATTGAAGGATATATTACTGTTAGTGAAAATATTCTCCCACTTGTTGAATTTTCTGCAGATAATCAAATGCCGTGTACAGATGATATCGTCCGTTTCACTGACTTAAGCTTGTACTGTCCAAATGCATGGACATGGCAGTTTACTCCGGATAATGTAACATTCCTTGAAGGCACCAGCGAGAACTCTCAAAACCCAATTGTGGAATTTACAGAAACAGGTTCATATACGGTTAACCTCAACGCAGAGAACTCAAATGGACAAAGTAACCTGACAAAAACTGATTATATAGTGATCGGCGGTATGGCCTTGCCATATAGTGAAGATTTTGAAAATGGTTCATTTGCTGATGGAGGCTGGACCGTTGAGAACCCTGACATGAACATTACCTGGGAACTAACCACAGTTGCCGGAAGCACACCCGGTGACCTGGCCGCCTGGGTCAATATTTTTGACTATTACGCATTCGGACCACGGGATCTATTGATATCACCACCACTTGACTTTACGAATTTCAGTACTGTCGGATTGTACTTCGATCATGCCTATGCAAGCAGATACTCCCTGGCTGACACACTGATTGTAAAAATATCAACAGATTGCGGGTTTAGCTGGACAAGGTTATATGCAGCAGCCCTTGAAGACCTGGAAACCAGCCCGGAAAATGTAGAGTCATTCGCCCCGGCATCACAGGATGACTGGTGTGGAGCCGGTTACGGCAATGACTGCGTGATCCTTGACCTGACAGAATTTGCTTTAGAAAGAAATGTCAAGTTGGCATTTGAAACATTCGGACGATACGGCAATAATATCTATATAGATAACATCGCAATCTCTAATTCTGTAGGTGTTACTAACCACATGATAGATGATCAAGAGATCCTGGTATACCCCAATCCCTCGGAGGGAACTTTCAACATTATGCTGCCGGACAGGGATCAGGCAATAAGAATGAGTGTGAGAGATGTCCGTGGGCAACTGGTGCACAGGGAAGATATCGCACCTGACATTGCAGTGAGCCGTTTCGACGGATCAGCGCTTCAAAAGGGTATCTATGTCATGAGCTTTATTTCGGATGAGATAAATGTGAATAAAAAGATCATCATCCGTTAGGGGAAAATAATAGCATGCAACTATTTTACGCACCGGAGCTTCAGGGTGATCACTATATCCTGGAAGAACAGGAATCAAAGCATCTCATCAGGGTTTTGCGTATGCAACCCGGTGACACCATCAGCCTTACTGATGGCAGCGGCAATTTATATACCGCTGAGCTGATCAATGATGATGCCCGGAGTTGCACAGTAAGGATCATCGGTGTACAGGCAGAATATGGCAAGCGTAATTACAATATTCATGTTGCCATCGCCCCCACGAAAAACATCAATCGTTTCGAATGGTTCCTTGAGAAATCCACCGAGATCGGCATTGATGAAATAACACCAATGATCTGCCAACGTTCCGAAAGAAAGGTGGTCAAGCCCGAACGCCTGAACAAGGTGATCACTTCTGCAATGAAACAATCTGTAAAAGCGTATCATCCCGTTCTTTCGGAGGCCACAACATTCAAAGACCTTATCAGCAGGAAGCACGCAGGTGAAAAATACATCGCTTACATTGAGGAAGGCACACACCCTTCGTTGAAATCTTTGTACACTCCCGGAAAGGATGCTATCATCCTCATAGGCCCCGAAGGGGATTTTAGTCCGGAGGAAGTGGTTATGGCCACAGACATGGGATTTAAAACCGTCAGCCTGGGAACCAGCAGGCTCCGGACAGAAACGGCGGGGGTGGTAGTGTGTCATACGCTGGCGCTTATGAATAGTGAATAAAGAACAAGGAATAAGAATAAGAATAAGAATAAGAATGAGAATAAGAACATTGAAGGGGGTTATGCGTTATATTGTGGATATGAAGAAAGTTTTGATTCTTGTATTAGTATGTACTTTATTTGCATCTCCACTTCGGGCGCAGCTTCAGATCGCTTTGCTGAAATACACTGGTGGTGGCGACTGGTATGCCAATCCCACCTCACTGCCTAACCTGATCAGTTTCTGTAACAATAATCTCGGCACAGGCCTTGATCCTGATTACGCCATGGTGGAGGCAGGCAGTCCTGATATGTTTA
>DAOVZP010000141.1 GCA_030635045.1 Bacteroidota bacterium
AAGCTAATTAGTGCTTTGAGCTCTTTATGTATCACCTTATCTCCCATTCAGATAGATTTATGAATAGTATCCCGTTAAAACTTCATTTATTCCTTACCACCAAGTCCCCAAGGCACTAAGGTTCACCAAGACAATTATTTAACCTTGGTGATTCTTGGAGTCTTGGAGCCTTGGTGGCTACAACATTTAATCCAAGCAACAAGTTTTTTACTGCTTTTAATATTTTGAGTATTATTGCATTCAAAATTAATACTAAATATGAGCATATTGAAAAAAATCAGCATACGTTATCAACGGACATTTAAACAGTTTTTCTTATTCAGCCTGATGCTTATAATGCAATTCTGTACCGGCCCTTCAGAGCGTCATGAGATCATCGATCCGGCAGTTGTTTCTACCGACAACATCATAACAAAAAGGAATCTTTCTCCCTTGCATAAGGCCTTTCTCGCCAGGTTTCTGCCCGAGATCCACATAGCGAACAATAAGATCCTGCTTATCCGAAATAATATGCTCGACCTGCAGGATGCAGTTAAGGATGATGACAAGTTTGATGACACCAACTTACAGGAGCTCAACCGGGTGCTGAAAATATATCGCCTCGATCCTCTTACGGAAAGCCCCTTACCCACCTCAGAAAAGATTGAGGACGCCATTCAGGAATTGCTCAGGAGAGTAGACATAATACCGGTACAACTGGTGATGGCCCAGGCCATTATTGAATCAGGCTGGGGAAATTCCGATTTTGCTAAACACGGCAATAATTATTTCGGCGTACATTGCTATACCGAAGGTTGTGGCATAAAGCCGGCAGGTAACGACAGTGCCGACTTCTATGTAAAAACATACTCCTCAGAGATGGCCGGAATAGAAGATTATTTGTGGATACTGAATACCGGCCATGCTTACCGGGGCCTGCGCCAGACCAGGTTTGAACTTCGTGATGACAATAAGCCCATCGATGCCATTGCCCTCGCTCAGGGTCTTTCAAAATATTCGGTCAAAGGGGAGGAATATGTAAATATGGTCAGCAATATCATACGCAACTATCTTCCGGAAAATACCGATGAGCTTCTGGCCGGGAAAATAGAATAGGGGAAATACATTCTACATTCTGCATTCTACATTTGACATTTGCCTTTTTACTTATGCCTTATGCACTATATTATGGTTCCTGACAGCTTTCCCAATAATAACCTGATAAGCTTCAATGTTGCCTCCTTTGGATTTTGGGAATAGGTTTCGTTAATCCTGTTGGCAAGGATGGAGCAAACGGTGAGTGTGTTATGTCCAAGCATTTTCCCAAATGCATATAATGCGCTGGTTTCCATTTCAAAATTAATGATGCGCTGATCATTATACCTGAATTCGGAAATCCTTTCATTCATTTCAGGATAGGCTGCTTTGAGCCGGATCTCACGTCCCTGGGGGCCATAAAAGCCGGGTGCCGTGATCGTGATACCCTTGATAAAGCCTTCTCCCAGCATTGCTTCCAGTGATTCGGATCCTTTAACAGCATAGGGTGCCGGAAGCGCCTTCGGCCATTGAACCTGTTTCTCAAAAGCTCCGGCCATTTTCTCATCACCAATATCACCGTGTTTATAAAAGTGCAGCAGGCCGTCGATGCCCAGGCCATGTGTTGCCATGGCAAAAGAATCAATGGGAATATCTGCCTGCAGTGCACCGGAAGTTCCCAGTCGAACAATATCGAGGCTTGTATGTTTCTCCTTAATAGTACGTGTGTTAAGGTCTACATTGACAAGGGCATCCAACTCGTTCATTACAATGTCGATATTATCAGGGCCCATGCCGGTAGACATTACGGTAAGCCTGACATTGTTAAGATAACCGGTGTGCGTAATGATCTCCCGGTTTTCAAATTTAAATTCGACTTTGTCAAAGAATGAAGAAACCAATGGGACACGCTGGGGGTCTCCGACTAAAATAATCTTCCCGGCAAGATGTTCAGGCCGCAGAAGGAGATGGTATAAACTACCATCAGGGTTCAGGATCAATTCCGACTCTTTTAACCTCTTCATCACACAAAATTAATAACTTTGCACAGTTAAACGTAAGGATTATGCAAAACATATATAATACCATACTTGTCACCACTGATTTTGGGGAACATTCCATGGCTGCACTGGAAGAATCATTTAACCTTGCAAAGATGACCGGCCTGGAGATAACCCTCCTTCATACTATCAGGGATAACCAGACCCTCTTTTCATCTTTCGGCGGGGAGCGGTCAAAGAGCATGAAAAAGGAATATGAAGACCAGATGCGGGATCAGTTACGACAGATCGCTGCTGAAGCATCCAGGAGATCAGGTATCCAGGTCAATGCCGTGATATCACATGGGAAAGCCCATGACAAGATCCTGAAGAGTGCTCACCTCCTGCATTCAAAATTCATTGTTCAGGGTATTAATGGCGAGAAGGCCGATTCAGGAAAAACCCATATCGGAACCCATGCTTTGCGTGTGATCAAAAAGGCTGAATGTCCGGTCATCACAATAAAAAAGCCACAAAAAACCAAAGGTTGCCGGAGCATCCTTCTTCCCCTTGACCTGACGCAGGAAACCCGTCAAAAGGTAGGCCATGCCATTGAAATTGCTAAAATGTTCGATTCGACAATTAAGGTGGTTTCCATATACTGGTCGTCAGGGAATAAAAGCATCCTGAACCAATTGCAGCATCAGATGAAGCAAGTTACCGCATTCATTGAAAAGTCAAAGGTAAAATGCACTGCTGAGGTCATTGAGCGCAAAGGAAGTTCCAAAACCCTGGCTCCGATGATCATGGATTATGCAAAATCCCAAAAAGATATCGACCTGATCATGATCATGACACAGCGAGAGGCAGGTTTATTCGACCTCTTCCTGGGTTCTTCCGCCCAATACATTCTTACTCATTCCGAAGTGCCGGTGATGTCGATCATCCCCAAAGAGCTCGGATTTTCTTCTATGATCAACTAAAGCATGAAAACAGAGATCATCAGCATAGGCGATGAACTGCTGATCGGGCAGGTGGTAAACACCAATGCTTCATGGATCGCCGAACAATTGAATATTGCCGGCATTGAAGTGATACGGATCAATACTATCGCAGATATAAGAGAAGAGATCCTCAAGGCGTTACAAGAAGCATCCGACCGGGCCGAGGTGGTGCTGATCACAGGTGGCCTGGGGCCTACACGCGATGATATCACCAAAAATACACTTTGTGAGTATTTTGATTCCCGGCTGGTATTCCATGAACCCTCCTTTGCATACGTAAAAAAACTGTTTGGTGATCGCAGACTGCCGGTAAGGGAAGTTAACCGGAAACAGGCAGAGGTGCCACACAACTGCATTCCCATTGTGAATGAGAACGGAACTGCACCGGGGATGTGGTTCGAAAAAGAAGGAACGGTATTTGTTTCCATGCCCGGCGTTCCATTCGAAATGAAAGCCATGATCAGCAATTATGTTATTCCTGAACTTTCCAAGAAGATCAATGGCTTACAGATCATCCATAAAAAAGTCCTTACCCAGGGGGTTGGAGAATCCTTTCTTTCGGAATTGATCAGTGATTGGGAAAACAGCCTTCCGGCCTATATGAAGCTCGCTTATCTGCCCCAACCCGGGATTGTCCGGCTAAGACTGAGCGGCTCAGGCCGTGACAGGGCAAAGCTCAGCATCGGGATGGATGAGAAAATAAAAGAGTTACAGAACATCATCCCTGAATTGATTTTTGGTTACGGAGAAAAAACCATGGAAGAAGTTGTGGGCGGATTGCTAAAAAATGATGGCATGACATTGTCGACGGCAGAAAGTTGCACAGGAGGATACATTGCCCATTTAATCACCAGCATAGCAGGAAGCTCTGCATATTTTAAAGGTTCTGTTGTTGCATACTCCAACCAGATCAAGACAAGCATACTTGATGTGAAGGAAGATACGCTGGCAGAACATGGGGCAGTGAGTGAACAAACGGTCACCGGGATGGCCCTGGGAGTGAAGAAAAAGTTTAATACCGACTTTGCCATTGCAGTATCAGGAGTTGCGGGCCCGGAAGGGGGAACCGATCAAAAACCTGTTGGAACAACCTGGATAGCTGTTGCAGGACCGGATGTGCTTATTGCCGAAAAGTATCTTTTTGGCAAGGACCGGCAGCGGAATATACGTGTTGCCGCTATTACAGCACTGAATAAACTACGCCTGATGATGATCAATGACAAATAAGCCGTGGATCAACGGGCTGCCTTAATGATCTTAGCCTGTATCATATCAATTCCAGTATCACCTTTAACTCTCAGGCGATAAATGTATATCCCGTCAGGAAAGCCGCTGCCGTTCCATTGAAAGCGATATGTTCCGGCTGATGCATGATCGCAGGAGTAAGAATTCAATCTTTTCCCATCCGGACTGTAAATTTCAAGGCATGCTTCCGCACCTGAATTAAGCCTGTATTCAAAGGTGATATGGCCGACAAAAGGGTTGGGATAAGTACGAATGTCAATATTGACCATATCCTGATCCTCTTCGATCCCCGTTATCAGGTATTGCAGGAGTTCTATTCCATCCCCTGTGCCCAGGTTCCTGGTATATTCTTTGTCAACATCATTGTTCCAATGCTCATGCACCCCCAGGCTTGGGATCAGTATCCCATCAGCATCCGGATCGTAAACGATGCCTTTAGCCCAGTTAGCTGAATCTGCAGCCTGGTGCAGGAAATCATCCGCACCGTACATATCAGCATATTCATCAAATTGCGCCCTCACAAAATCCATTCCCACGGATTCAATGGCAACATGGTCCTGTGAAACGAAGATCGAGTTCGGCCAGTCGTCATCAAAAGGATTTATTTGCCATTTTACGGGTTCCGTAACAGGCAATTCACCCCCCCAGATACCATCGACAAGGAAAAGCACTGTTTTTTCACCAAGGTCTTTATGTTCCATCAGGTCAACCAGATTTCGGAATTTCCCGTATCCCAGGTTCTCAAAACCATTTGATGTAGGGCTTGGCAGACTGTAGTGAAGGTGCATGGCAAACCCCCTGCAAATAGAGCCAAAGTGGTTCTTGGCACAGAATGTTCCTCCCGCCAGGTCATGCTGCTTCAGGCATCCCATATTAATCATATAATCAGCATCAATATAAGCCGTTGGCAAAGAATCATTAATGGTACCGTCACTGTAGAATAAAACCGGTGCCGGAGATGCTATCACTGCCGTGCGTCCATGGAGGCCAAGCTGGTCCAGGTATTTAACGTCAGGGAATAAACCATGGCACGGATCCCAATACTGGTTGTAAAATATGCGGATTGGATCACCGATGGTGATGTTTTCCTCAGCCACACCGAAAACATCAACAAGCTGCTTCAGCATTGCTACAATCAATTGTGGGGTTCCATCCATCATTTCCAAAAGCTGGGTCTTATCATATGTATCATAGCTGACGTTACCCCAGCC
>DAOVZP010000136.1 GCA_030635045.1 Bacteroidota bacterium
CCATTTGAGCTTTTCTTAGCCCCTTTTAACCCAGTTTCTTCAAAACTTAACATTTATAAGTGTTTTCCCAATCCAAATGAATTTTAACCGGACACCAGTATTTCCATTTATTGAATTCTTCAGGGCTTAATTGAAACATAAAGTCTTCCGGAAATCTCTTTATATTTCTTCTGACAGCCTGGTTCATCACCCTGGTTTCAACCCCATATAATGATGCTAAATCCCGATCAATCATTACCTTACTTCCTCTGATTGAGTAAATCTTAGTCGATATACTATTTTCATTAATCATAATTCTCTTCCTAAAATATTTTTGCAATTTCTGATTCGTAATGTTAACCCCTACAACTATATTTAATACCTGTTAAAGAAAAATGTCACAGTTAAATTTGGGATTTGTTTCGGATTTTCAAGTTTCGGATTTGAAATTTTCCTAGTTGGTGCTCATTTGTAACGAGTACCTGATAAGGCGGTCAAACGATACTCGGTACTCTAAAAGCTGTGAAACTCTGTGTCCCCGTGCCTCTGTGGCAATCCCGGGGATTGGATTTAGAATTTTAAGGTACCCGTTTGATGCTTTTGATATACATTTGCAAACCCATGGCAATCAACCCTGAATATCATACACTTAAAAACGGCATCCGCCTGGTGCATATGTCTACCCTGAGCCCGGTGGCACACCTGGGTGTGTTTATCAACACCGGTACCCGCGATGAGCCGGAAGGGAAAACAGGCCTGGCTCACTTCATCGAGCACATGATATTCAAGGGGACGAAGAAAAGAAAGGCCTACCACATCCTGAACAGGCTTGAAAGTGTCGGGGGCGAACTGAATGCCTTCACAACGAAAGAATATACCAGCATCTACACATCATTTTTGAATACATGGTATCCCAGGGCGGCCGAATTGCTCGCCGATATCATCTTTAACTCCACATTTCCCGCCAGGGAGATAGAAAAAGAGAAGGGTATCATCATTGAAGAGATCAACTCATACAAGGATACCCCCTCAGACCTGATCTATGATGATTTTGAGAGCGCCCTTTTCAGGGATCACCCATTGGGACGGTCTATTCTTGGTACTCCCGGGCATGTAAAGGCATATAAAAGAAACGATGTTTATGAGTTCTTCTCGAAGAATTACTGCACCGACAGGATGGTTATCTGCTCGGTTGGCGGGGTGAGTTTTCCGAGGTTCGTAAAGTATATTGAGAAATATTTTACCGAAGAGGAAAGTAAAACAGACTTGATACGTCTTGCACCGGCAGTGGAGTATAAGCCTTTCAAACTCCGGGAGGAGCGAAATACTCACCAGAGCCACACTGTGATCGGCAACAGGGCCTATGCACGTCATCATGAACACCGCTTTGCATTTGGTTTGCTCAACAACATCCTTGGCGGGCCCGGGCTGAATTCCCGGCTGAACATGATGGTGCGCGAAAAGCATGGCTATGCCTACAGCATCGATTCTTTCTATTATCCCTATTCTGATACAGGAGTATGGGGGATCTACCTTGGAACTCATAACGGAACTTCTGATAAAGCCATTAAGCTGGTGATGAAAGAATTGAAAAAGCTTCGTGATACAAAGCTTGGCAGTCTGCAGCTTTCACAGGCAAAAAAACAATACCGGGGGCAGATCGCCATAGCTTTTGATTCCAACATTAATGTAATGCTCAGTGGCGGGAGGAGTTGCATGCACGACCAGCGTCTGTTAAGCATGGAGGGTATTTACAGCAAGATCGATAATATAAGCGGAGCAGACCTCCTGGAAGTGGCCAACGAGATCTTCGATCCCCGGCAAGTCAGTTTATTAACATATTCAGCTTTATGAGTTTCCTGAATGAAGATATCCTGTCATATCTTGAGGAGCATACACCTCCTGAGCCTGAGTTGTTGAAGAAACTCGACCGCGAGACCAACCTCAAAGTGCCATATCCCAACATGCTCACCGGCCATATACAGGGCAGGTTTCTCTCATTTATCAGCAAGATATTACGGCCAAAGAACATCCTCGAGATAGGCACCTACACCGGCTACTCTGCCATATGCTTCGCTGAAGGGCTTGCCCCGGACGGCCATATTCACACCATCGATAAGAACCAGGAAGTGGCGGATATTGCCAATCGCTATTTCCGCGAAGCGGGACTGCAAGACACCATTACATGCCACCGGGGGGATGCACTCACAATCATCCCGGAGTTGGACCAAAAGTTTGACCTGATCTTTCTTGATGCCGACAAGGAAAATTATCCTGAATATCTTGGCATGCTCAAGGAAAAACTCAGCCCGGATGGCCTCATGATGATCGACAATACCCTGTGGAGTGGCAAGGTGATTAAAAAAGCCCACTCCGGCGATCATGAAACGCAAGGCATTCAGAAACTTAATAATATGGTAAATGAAGATCCGGAACTGGATAGCTTTCTGCTTCCACTACGTGATGGAATCACCTTAGTACGGTGGAAATAAGATATCAGAATTCAGAAAATTTTCTTAACCACAAAGAACCCAAAGGATTTCACAAAGGAACCATAAAGGCAGACTACATCATACTGTCAACCGCCAACCGTCAACCGTCAACCGTCAACTATTAGTTGGTTTTAAACTTAAACTTAACCTCCTGCAGGTCCTCGTTCGCCTTCACTATCTTCTTCTTAAGGTTTTCTTTATAGGCGATGGTCTTCTTCATCAGTTCAGCATCACCACTGGCCAGGATCTGAGCTGCGAGTATGCCGGCATTCATGGCGCCGTTAATGCCAACAGTAGCAACCGGGATTCCCGGGGGCATCTGCACAATTGCGAGGAGCGAATCCATGCCGTCAAGGCTTGCTTTAATAGGTACTCCGATCACTGGGATTGGAGTCATAGCGGCGATCACACCGGGCAGATGTGCTGCCATCCCGGCTCCGGCAATGATTACCTTGATGCCATTGGCAACTGCATTTTTTGCAAAAACCTCAACCTCATCGGGTGTGCGATGTGCTGAAAGTGCATTCATCTCGAATGGTATCTCCATTTCATTAAGGAAGGCAGCGGCCTTTTCCATAACCGGAAGGTCGGAGGTGCTGCCCATGATAATGCTGATAACTGCTTTCATATGATCGTAGTTTTAATTTCCTGACTGTTTGCTGTGCAAAAATAACCATTATTTGAGCTTATCCACTATATTTGTAGGATAGTGTACCCAGGCTAACAGATTTATATATGGACAAAGTTAAAGTAAGGGATAAAGAATTCTCACTCTTCCTCACAGCAGAGGAGATCGACAAGGCTGTAGAACAGGTCGCAGAGATGATAAATGCTGATATGCAGGGAAAGGATCCGCTGTTTCTCTGTGTTCTGAACGGAGCCTTTATTTTTGCTTCTGATCTGTTAAAGAAGGTTGAGGTTGATTGCGAGATATCTTTTGTGAAACTATCTTCCTATGTGGGAACACAAACCACAAACACTGTAAGGGAACTTATCGGGCTCGATCAGGTATTAACCGATCGGACGGTTGTTGTGGTTGAGGATATTATCGACACAGGAATTACGATGTCCTATACGCTTGAGAAACTGAGGAAACTAGGTGCCTCCGATGTGAGGATAGCTACCCTGTTATTTAAGCCTGAAGCATTTAAAAAGGATTATCCCATTGATTATGTCGGTATAGTCATCCCCAATGAGTTTATTGTTGGCTATGGCCTCGATTATGATGGCCACGGGCGCAACTTTCCTGATATTTATAAGATTATTGAAGATTAAGACATGGGCAATTCCAATTTCGTGGATTATGTGAAGATCAACTGCCGCTCGGGCAAGGGAGGTGCCGGATCAAAACACCTCCGCAGGGAGAAGTATGTTGCAAGGGGTGGCCCCGATGGCGGTGATGGTGGCCGTGGAGGCCATATCGTGTTGCAGGGGAATGCCCAGCTCTGGACATTGCTCCACCTGAAATTTACCAAACATATCAGGGCCGAACACGGTGAATCGGGCGGAAGGCAAACCAGTACGGGTGCCAGTGGTAAGGATCAGATCATTGAAGTACCCCTGGGCACTATTGCCAGGCTCTCTGAAACGGAGGAATATATTTGTGAGATCACCGAAGATGGCGAAAAGCATGTGATGATAAAAGGTGGCCGTGGCGGGCTGGGAAATGATCATTTCAAATCACCTACCAACCAGACACCCCGCTATGCCCAGCCCGGAGAACAGGGTGAAGAAGCCTGGATCAACCTTGAATTGAAACTGCTTGCCGACGTTGGACTTGTTGGTTTCCCGAATGCAGGGAAATCCACACTCCTGTCTGTTGTATCAGCTGCTAAACCTGAAATTGCAGACTACCCTTTTACAACGCTGAGGCCGAATCTTGGCATCGTTTCATACCGCGACCACCGTTCTTTCGTGATGGCCGACATCCCCGGCATAATTGAAGGGGCACATGAGGGAAAGGGCCTCGGACTGCGTTTCCTCCGGCATATTGAAAGAAACTCACTGCTGCTTTTTATGGTGCCCTGCGATACCAATGATATCGCTGATGAATATGGGATACTTTTAAGGGAGTTGCAGCAATATAATCCTGAACTGCTTGACAAACAAAGGATACTGGCTGTCACAAAGTCTGACATGATCGACGATGAGCTAAAAGCTGAGATAGAGAAGGAACTGCCTGATGTTCCTTATGTATTTATTAGTTCTATTGCGCAACAGGGGCTTGCAGAATTGAAAGACCTTATCTGGGACAAGCTGAATGAATAGTTTCTTAAATATGCTGAATACCTGGGATACGGACCTGTTCCTGATCCTGAACGGAGCCCATAACAGCTTCTGGGATTTTATCATGTACTGGGCCAGCGACAAATTCATCTGGATCCCGGTTTATGCCTTGTTTCTCTTTATTTTATGGCGAAAGTATTACACTAAGATCTGGATCGTGATGCTCTTTGCTGCCTTGCTCATATTCCTGAGTGACCAGATATCTGTTCATCTGTTTAAAGATGTGTTTCAAAGGCTCCGGCCCTGTAATGATCCTGCATTGGAAGGGATGGTTCACCTGGTCAATGGAAAATGTGGGGGCTCATTCGGTTTCTATTCCTCTCATGCATCCAATATTTTTGCCATTGCTGTGTTTGTGATCTCCCTGCTGGGGAAGAAAAATCCATGGATACTTTTGCTTATTCTCATCTGGGCAGGACTGATCGCTTATAGCAGGATCTATCTTGGAGTACACTATCCGGGTGATGTTATTGCGGGTGCAATGGTTGGTTCCTTTTTTGGCTGGATGGTAGCGCGGTTTCTGAAAAATCTCCTCAAAAAACGGGGAAATTTGATTTAATGGAAATGGATACGGGGTAATTCGTTTTTTAAACCCTAAATCCTAAGCTCTAAATCCTAAACAAATTCAAATTATCCAATCAGTAGTGATGCGTTAAAAAATGTTCAATCTTCTAAAAGTATAGTAAATACAATATATACAAGACGTTCTTTGATTTTTTGATTTGACTATTAGTCTC
>DAOVZP010000213.1 GCA_030635045.1 Bacteroidota bacterium
CTGTCGTCCTGCCGGATACAAATGAAAAGAAAAAACAGGAAGCTGAAAAGGATGAACAGGAGCGCATGAAGGAGATTAAGGCGGCTGTTGAAGCAGAACTTAAAGCTGTTCAAGCACAGATGGAGGCCATTGAGACAGAGATGATACGTGAGCAGGCAATGGAGGCTTATGAGAAAGCAATGCAAGAGGTATATGCCAACCAGGAAGCTTACCAGGCAGAGATGCAAGAAGCCATGGAAGCATATCAGCAGGCCATGCAAGAAGCTCAGATAAATATGCAGGGCGTGCAATGGAACCTGCCCCAGCTCTATCATAGCCCGGGCAATTACCATATCTATGGTGGTGATTCACTGCTGCGGATATATGAACATACCGGTAACTATGTTATTTATGACGACAGCCTTCGTGATCTCTATATCGATCAATGGACAGATGTGTTTGCAGATTATGATGAAATTGAAGCCATGGCCGACCTTGAAGAAAACATGATGATTTTTGAGAGTCAGTTTGATGAACTCAAAGAAATATATGAGGAAATAGAGTTTGAAGTCCCTGATTTTGAGTTTCCGGAGTTAGAAGCACCGACCTATATATTTGAACCAGGATCTTATCACTTTCCACATAATTATAGTATTAGCGATCGGTCCGGTCGTATCATCACTGATGAATTACGTGCCGACGACCTGATAGAATATGGCCGCGAATACATGGTAGTGATTGGAAAGAAGCAGATGCTGATCAATGGGGAAAAACAGTCCCGGACAGTGTTTAAAAAGTACCGCCGGCTTATCGATTCAATGGAAGAGCCATGGCAATTGGGAGAGGATGAAGAGTTCAGGATTCATATAGGACACTAATACCCCTTCATAATCCTATTTTTTATTAACCGGAATGGCATGCGCTGAAAAGTGTGTGCCATTTTATTTTATAGAATATTTTACAGACTATTGTACGTGCACCTCTTCCACCTGTAGGATCTCAAAAGTTTCAGAATCAAGGACAATAGCAATAATTCCACATTGACCGGCCACCCATTCAGCATCTAACGTGATGGAATAATCCTTGCTCATAATAGTTCCGGAAGCAGGTTGATCTGCAATGAAATCCCCCCAAGTACCATTTAATGATTTTCTCAGCATATGATTGTGCTCATAATCCAACCAATCCGGTTTTGGCCCAATACTGGCTTCATCATTCTTTTGAGCTGATACAATACCACTTTCGATAATAAATACACTAAGATTATAAGTTCTGTCGAGATCCCGTAGAAATTCTGTGTGAACATGAATATCCAGTTTACGGCTTCCATCATTATATACAGTTTCAATTTCAATGAAAGCATCGGGTGGGAGGTCTACCAGATCCTGGATGGCAGGTTCCCAACTATCTTTGAATAGTACTGTACTCCCCTGATAAGGGCTGCGGTTAACCATCCCCATAGGGACGCCAGCAGGCTCGTAAAAATTAAACATGCTGGTACCTGTAGGGGTTCTGTAATCTGCCGTATAAGGTGCATCATCAGGTATTGCAAGATCGCCGGCGTGAATGGTAAGGAGTACCAGCTGTTCCCCAAATACCTGCTTCAGGTCGTTGGCAAGCTTTGTAGCTTCCGGGCAGTTCACACAAATATGCCCGGTGAACTCTTCAAGGAGCACTTTTCTGACTTTCTCTCCGGGCACGGGGCCTGAACCGCCTGTTTCAACCAGGTAAGGCTCTTCAATTTTGTCACAGGCACCAAAAAGTAAACCCATGATCGCCAGTATGTATATAGTTTTTTTCATTGTCTTTTTTGATTATGGGGTTTAAAAGCTGCTTGATATGGTCAGGGTTACACCGTTGGCAGCAGGTACTGCACGGCAAACACCACCTACGCAAAGCAAACCTTCACGTTGACGGCCATAGGAGAGGGCAATCCTTGAAGTTCCCTGTACAAAAGCCATGGCTGCAGAATAATAATGCAGCTGCATGTCTTTATCCGGATTGCCGTAATTATATTCATCAAATACAGTGAAAAACCATTTGGGAGCTATATTGAATTCAAGCAATGCCATTGCCCAGTCACCTCTATCCTGTTCAGTAAATAGATGCTGTACTTCCATGCGAAGCGATTTGGTAGGTGTAAACTTGTAAGTGAGGTCCGCAATGGCAATATTGGCATAAACCATAGGTTCTCCGGTATGGCCTTCTATTACATCAATATTGTATGCCTGGTAAACATAGGACAGTATCATTTTAAACTTACTGTTGAACTTTTTATTCAGAAGCACGTCAAAGCTTTCGAAATATTTGGGCTGCCCGATTGCAAAGAAATCTGATTTATATCCAAGAGTACCTGTAGAATCAACCGGGATGCCTTCGGCAACTGGCTGTTTGTCGATATTAAAGATGTTTGAGTAGTTCAACTCTATCCTGGTGCCATATTTTCCGCCCAGCTTGGAACGTTTGGGAATTGTGTAATTTACTTTGGCCTGGATCCCTATTTCACCGTTGGGCTGCGTGGCATAAGGGTAGATTGTTGCAAGGCTATAGAATTGGGGATTAGTAAGTGGTGGCAAATAATTGATGTCAAGGGCCTCACCCAACTCACTGCTCCTGGATTTATAACTCATATTATCAATGCGTTTCCCTGATAAGGATATCCCAAGGCCCTTACGTGAATAGGAGAGGGTTGCCAGCAATGACTCCCCATTCTTATAGATATAGTTGTTCATGGCCGAGGGATTGTTGATCTTGTAGGCATATTCACCGTTGAACTGAAAACCGCCATATATCAGTTGCAACCTTCCGGCATAGGCAGCCACATTGCTGGGGAGTACGTATTTGTATATTACTGTATCCCTTACGAGTGTCTTGTCCTTGACCTTTTCGTAATTGCTGACAAAGCTTCCACCGAGGATGATCTTGGTTTTAGCATCGGCCATGCCATTGAACATATCGTTCAGGTAGAATTCAGCATCGATACCTTTCACGATACCACGGTTTCCGTTGGCATAGGGCTCCCAGTAGTATCGTTGGGTTCCGATCAAACCTTTCAGGGCAATCCCTTTATATGGCTGGATCTTTACCCTTGCCCCCCTTATGGAATTATCATACCCCAGGGTCCATTCCTCATAGCTCCTGAGCACCAGCCCGTTTCCAAATTGCTCGTAGAAGTTACCAACAGTGATCTGTATGTTTTTAAACTGGTATTCAGCAAAGTAATACGGGATGCCATGTCCTTCATATTTTGCATTGTATCCGGCAATGGGAGGCAGATAGGCCTCGTACCTGAATCCTGCACGGAAATTACCGTTGGTGTAAATGATGTTTCCAAAGCCGTTCATCCGGAACAGTTTTCCGTCAAGGGTTGAATCGGTAATTCCCAATTTGTCATCTTCCATGTAATACTGCCCGTCAAACTGAAAGCTCCCGGTCACCTTTCCATTGTTGACAAAATTCTGCGCCTGGGCTCCGGAGAAAATCAGGGTGAGGCCTGTAATCAATACAGGAATTAAATTCTTCATTATGTTGGTTTTGGTTTAGTGATGTGAGGCTTCAGTATCTTAGTGTGCATCTAATTCCTGGCCCGCAATAATTTTACGTACGTTTTCAATGATCTGAAGTTCACCGCCTTCAGAGTATGAAGTATGTTGCCATACAACATTTCCATCCCCATCGAGGATAAAGGTATGTGGGATCATGTTCACATTCATGGCCCGTTTGAAATCCCCGTTTACATCCAGCAATATCTCGTAATCCCAGTCATTGCCATCGGCAAATGGTTTGACCTTTGAAGTCGACCTGGCGTCGTCAACGGAAACAGCGATAAGCTTAACTCCGGTCTCTTCCTGCCAGTCGATGTACTCATCAGAAATAGCATTCAGTTCCTTGATGCATGGCTTACACCAGAGTGCCCAGAAACTTAAAATAATGGGTTTTCCATCGTTGCTGATCTCTGCAGTGTTGAAGGGTTCACCGTTGGCATTCCTCAGGTCGATGGAAGGCAGTCTGCGCCCCCTCTTTTCATCATCCTGGGAATAAACCGAAAACCCGATGAGAAGAACCAGCACGATCAAACTTAATTTTTTCATATTAATTATGATTTTATATAGATTATTATATTCTTTAATTATTGGAAACGTTAAAAGTATAAAGAAAAATTACATAAATACTTCCAGCAACTTAGTTTTTTGCAGTGGGCTGATAAAGATATTATCGATGCTGGCAGGAACAAGGATCAACTCCCCGGCATTGATGTCGTATTGCTCATCATTGTACTTAATAAACGCCTTTCCTTCAGTGCATAAAAGGGATACAAAGGAATCGAAGGTACTGTAGTCTTTTTCGATTGCATATTTTTCCAGAGAGATCAGGTTGGTGGTAAAATGCTCACAGCCGGCCAGCCTTACACTTTTGTCTTCTTCCCGCA
>DAOVZP010000082.1 GCA_030635045.1 Bacteroidota bacterium
ACGAAAGTAGCCAGGCCTTCCGGAAAGTTGTGTATTGCAATGGCAAGTGCGGTGAAAAGGCCCATGCGCATCAGCTTCTGCTCTCCTGCCTTTTTTTCATCAATATCTTCTACCTTCTTGATCTCATGCGGGTTCTCAAATGATGGAATGAGCTTATCGATGATGGCAATGAGGAGTATGCCCCCGAAAAATGCGGCTGTGGTCAACCAGAACCCTTCGGAGGGTCCATATTCAGCAACCAGTTCAGCCCTTGCCTTGGGAAAGATCTCTACGAAGGAAACGTAGATCATCACTCCGGCAGAAAAACCCAATGCCAGAGACAGAAAACGGGTATTGGTCCTTTTTGTAAAAAATGCCAGTACACTGCCAATGCCGGTTGACAAACCGGCAAACATGGTCAATCCAAAGGCAAAAAGAATCTCATTCCAGGTAAATTCACCCATATTAATAAGCTATCGTCAGGCTAAAATAATCAGAATTTCCGATGTGTCTTATAATGGAGGCGGGTTTTTACTTTCTGCATCTCTCTCTCAAGAACCAGTCTTGCAATATTAGATGCTGCTTCTTCCTTGCTTTCGCTCTGCATGGCCTCATGGAACTTCTGCTCGTTAACATCAAGCCGGTACATGGCATTTAACAATCGGGGCATGTCTCGATCCAGCAGATAGAGGACCAGGGTAGTAAGCTTTTGATGGAATAAGTTCAGGTCTGGCTTCTCCTCACCGGATATAAGCGCTTCCTCATCATCAAGCTGCAGATCCTTGCTGAGGAGATCGTGAAGGATGGTATAGCCTTCTTTTTCCATTTTATTTTATCAACTCAAGGCCTTCAAGTGCTGATTGGTTATACGGGTCGATGATCAGTACTTCATTGAACAATACTTCGGCTTCGCGTATTTTCCCCAGCTGAAGATTCGACCAGGCGTACATCAGCACCGACTCACTGTTGAAGGGGTACAGGTTAACCACTTTTGCGAAATGCTTTGCTGCCAGCTCAAAATCACCGGACTCATAATACATGAGACCGAAATAATAATTGGCCTTGGTATTTTGGGGATCCACTTCAAGGATTTTGATATACTGGTTTTTAACCTGCGCCCAATTTCCCATTGACGAAGCAGGGTAGGTAAGGCCAAACCTTGCCTCAATTGAATAAGGCTTCAACTCAATGGCTTTCTGGTAATATGCCGCGGATTCGGTGAATTGTCCCGATATGTATGTGAGCCAGCCAAGCCTGACATTGATATGATAAGAGTCGGGATCATAGACAGCCTTCAGTGACTTAATAGCCTCAGCATAGTCTCCCACGGTTTCGAAACCATAACTTTTTGAAAAGACCTCCTGTACCTTTTCTGTTTCCTGGGCATACATCCCGCCCATGACTGTAATAAATATTGCCAGTAAAATACTTTTTCTTATAAGGTCCATTTTAATCCTCCTATAATGCTTTGGTTAGTATAATCAAGTTCCTCTATCCTCATTCCTTGCGGCATTCCGGGTCCCGAAACCGTCCTGTACCCTTGCTTTTGCAGGTACTGATACCTTATAGACAGCTGCACGGCCGGTGAAATTACAAAGGTAAGGTTTACACCTGTTTTTAAATTTATTTCATCACTTATATTATAAACGATAAATGCGTTGGATTCGTTTGTTCCCCGGAGATTTCCAAAGCTTGCGAACCCTTCCATCCATAAAAAGCGGGCAACTTTACCCCCCAGCATCTGGCTGAAAACCGCCCTGGGCTTCTTTTCTTCGCTAAGGCCTTTTATGGTTGTATTGCCATAGAAATTAAGGTTTCCGAATGGATAATATGTAACAGAAGCTCCAAATTGTATCTGGTGCAGGTCATTCAGGTTAGACCAGGAACCAAATATGCCCAGATCGAAAACTGATATCTGCTTGTTTAATGCCAGGGACACCACAAAGTTGTTCAATATGAGTGTTGTGGGACGTATGTCGAAACTGGCCTGATTGTAATACATAAACGCCACTGAATCAATAGCCTGTATGTAATATGCTGTATCGCGTACGAAGCTTGAGTTATTGTCGATATCAATACTTTTTGTATTGTCATGCACATAATTCAGGGCCGGGGTAAAAGACCAGCCACGGCCTAACAGGATATTGGCATTCACGTAGACTCCATTCTGTTTGAGCGTATAATCGTAACTGCTTGTTTCAACTTTTGGCCTTGAAGGAAAGAATTTGGCAAAGCCCCACTCATATTGTACAATGGAGTCGGGGCTGTTCCATGCATACTGCAATCCGGCTTGCTTGGAAATGCGAAGGTTTGAAAACCCGGCGTACATGCTTATGTTGGGGTGAATCTGCAGCTTTGCGCCGAGATGCGTATAAAAGCTGTTGCCGTATAGATCCTGCTCCCTTAAATCCTGTCCCCCCGGGAGATGATCCATCTCATGCTTATCAAGGTTATCACTGAACTCAGGGCCTGTCTCGAGATAAAATGTGGAAAAGGCTTTTGGTTTTTTAATGCCGGACATTTCACGCAGGCCGTCATTCATGCCTCCTGCAATAAGTGCTGCTTCATCGTGCTGGCCGGAGTATAAGTAAGAGTGATACAGGTACTCTTTCACCAACCAGTATCCGGGATTGAAATCACCCGCTTTGACCAGGTGTCCGGCTGCTGAGCGGTAATTCCCTGTGTTATAACAGGCGATCCCCATCCGTATCCTGAGGTAGAAATAATCAATATTATTTTGCAGTGCATCCTTGCCTGTAAGGATGACTTCCTCCCAGTTTTCGGTGGTAAAATTGGCATACATGATGGAGTCAACCTGCTTGTAGGTGAGCTCAGACTGGGATTTTGCCGTTGAAGCAAAAAATAACAACAATATGATCAGAAGTCCGGCTCTTCCCATGTAGCTTCGATATTTGCAGATATTGTGCTGATGTACATCTTGTCTATCCGGCCTTTGTCAATTTCAAACCGGAAGTCGATGGCTTTACGGATTCTTTTCCCGGCCCGTACGGTCGACAGGGATCTCAACCCGATCTTACCGCCCGACAGATCGTGTTCCATCTTCAGGAATTCCATTTCAAAATCAGCATGCAGAAAAGTGTAAAATGGAGCGATAAAGTCCTGAAGGATCATCCCGGCCTTACTGCTGATCATGCTGAGCGTATATTCATCGTGCACTTTTAAGTCCTGGTAGTAACCGGAAACGGTGCGGTACAGCCCCAGGAAAATAAGGTAAAGAAACGAATTCCTGTCCCCTTCAAAATGTGTGAAATAGGTCATGCCTGCCTCGGTACGGAACCATGCTTTTGCATTGCTTCCTTCATCATGGATATAGGTATTGTTATAAGGGTCGGCCTTTACCAGTAATTTTACCGTACCTGAATATTTCTCATCATCAGACGTGAGACTGAATTGTATCTTTTGACCAGGAACAAAATGAAATGCCTTATGCAGGCTGTCGTTTATATCAATGTTTGATATGATGTCATAAATTTTGGGCCTGGAATATGTTTCCAGCTTACAGGCAGGTATTTCATTCAGAATATGAAATGCAACAGGATAATCGATGGTGGGTGATCCAACATATGGATCGGCCTGCACCTGGAAGTGCAGGTGTGGTTTAGGCGAGCGGCCGGAATTTCCACAAAGGGCCAGCACGTCACCTCGTTTCACATAATCCCCTTTTTCCACCTTGAAAGAATCTTTCTTCAGATGGCTGAGTTTAGTATAAACCTTATCGGCATGCTTGATTATGATGGTATTGCCCCAGTTCTGATCAAGGTTGACCTCGCCAATGGCATTATCATCAACACCATCCAGAATATCTTCCACCCAGCCGTCGGCAGGGGCCAGAAGGGGCTTGTTGAAGCAATAAAAATCTTCTGCCTCTGTTCCGGAACCGGAATGATAGATGCCATCCTCATCAGTAATTTCGAAATCCCAGGCATGCTTCCAGTCGTTTTTATGGGTTTGTTCACCATCATGGCCCTGGGTTACTGTCCATTCCCCCCAGAAAGGCAGTGTGATGTTTATAGAAACATTTTCATCGAAGCGTTTACGAAAGTTATCTTTCGTATAGAAATTCATTTCAGGAGAGAAATGCTGAACCGTGACTATTTCCGGCTTGCGGTAATGCCGTTCCCTGAATTTCAGGATATAGAGGAACATGAGCACAACCAGGTTAAATGGAAGTGAATATATGGAAAGCTGTGATGATGCAAACATCCCGCTTGTGCTGGTGATCAGAAAAGAGGTCAGGGGTGTGAGCAGGATGACCCACAGGTACGACCATTTTGAGGGAATTATAAAGAACCCGCCGATGGCGATGGCAGTGAGAATAAAGTTAAAGCCGATATAGCTATAGCTAAGGGCATTGATGTCGGCGCCGATCATCAGGTAGAAAACCCATGCTGAGACAAACCCCAGGATGGAAAGCAAGAAAGCCTGCCGGGAATAGATCAGCACCCCTATGGCGATAATGAAGCCGGGAACCAGGTGGTACTGAAAAAAGATGGCTCCAAGGGAGCGGAAATATAATACCACGATATCGGGCAATGGCAGGCTGTAAAGATATTCATGCAGGTTTACCAGCCAATTCCCGCCCAGGGCGTACATCTCATTCAGGGAATAAACACCTCGCTGACTGATCTCCAGGGAAGTATATTCCCGTGCAGCCAGTAGTACCATCCATATCCCGAAGAGAAAAGGAATACTAAGGTAGGGGAGGCCGTATTTCCCGATCACCCCCTCAAGCGTCACACTCACCAACAGGGTGAATAGTGAGGCAAATAGCAGTACCAGGACAAGCTCGGCATTGAACTCATAATACATTCCAAGGCCCAGGGCTACCAATAAGCTATTGAATCCATAAAATCCGCTTCGAATATTCAGCCTGTTAAAACCGATCAGGATAGCAGCGAGGTTGGATGCAGCCACCGCAATCAAACCTGAGAGCCCTGCATAGAAATCAAAGAAGGTTACAAGTATGATCAGGAAGGCAAATACCCTGCTCTTCGAAAAGAATACCTGAGAATAGCTGTTGATGATGCTCTCGGTAAACGATGTGATGTTTTTATTTGCTTCCTTTATCATTTGTTTACTGTTTTCTGCTCCCGAGTGAAGAAGAAGTCAGGAGTGAGAAGTCAGAAGTCGAGAGTCAGAAGTCCGAATTTAGAGTTCAGAAATAACTCAAAACCCAAAACTCAAAACTCAAAACTATTTACAGGTTTACCAGTGCTTGCTTTATCCTCTCATTTATGGTCACCGCAACTTCTTCCAGCTTCGGGTTCCCAACAATTGACATCATTTTTTGGGTATCGATAGCTGAAACTTGTACTCTGCCGTCTTCCTTGTCGATCAAAATCACATTACAGGGAAGCAGTACACCCAGTTCTTCTTCCATCAGTATCGCCTCATAGGCAAATCCCGGATTACAGGCTCCCAGTATAACATAATTCTTAAAATCCACATCCAGTTTTTCTTTGAACGTTTCTTTCATATTGATCTCGGTGACCACTCCGAAGCCGACATCTTTCAGGTTCTCTACTACTTTTTTCAGGGTTTCATCAAAACTACCCTCAATGATCTTCGAAAGATAGTAACTCATGCTCGTAATATTATAGTTCAAATTTCTTCAGATGATCGGGCATCCTTTCATGTGATGTGACGCTTTCGAGGGATTCATTGTCTCTGATCAGGTGTGCTTCCCCATCAGTGCCGATCATTATTACTTTCGGACGCAAGGTAATAAATTGCATCCATTGTGTCATATTGTAAGCCCCCACGGAGTGGATGACAAATTGATCTCCCTTGTTCATCAGAGGGAGGCTGATGTTTTCCCTGATCACATCGATGTTCATGCACAGAGGGCCATAAAGGACAGTATCCTCGGCATATTGAGTGAATTCCTGTGCCGGGGTCACCTTATGCTCATACCAGAAAGCGGTGAACAAAATATTCACACCTACGTCTATGATGGTATTCCTTCTTCCGTCAGACAGCCTCTTGTTAGTGATCACCGAACCCAGAAGGTACCCCGCATCATCGATCAGAGCCCTTCCTGTCTCCAGGATCAGCAGGGGCAGGTCTCCCGGTTCAAAATCGGAATTGATCAGGGCGGAGGTGATGGCCTCGGCATATTCCTCGAAACCCGGATTGGTGTCTGCCCCCGGCAGGTATGCCCCTTTGAGGGTGTTATTTGAGGTAAACCCACCACCCATATCAATATACTTGATCTTATGCTTGTATTTCTTTTGTACTCCCAGGGCCAGGTCGGCAAGCTTGTATGCTGCTGTGCCGTATGCCTGAGCTGTAAGCATGAATGTGCCGATATGTGTATGCAGTCCTACCAGCTCCAGCTTATCGGAGCGCATGATCTTGTTGAGGGCATCCCAGGCCTGTCCGTTCTCGTAGTTGAAACCAAAGCGGTCCCACATGGGATAAACACCAATATCCATGTTCACCCTTATGGCTACCCTGGGTTTAAGCTTCATTTCCCCGGCGAGTTCAATGATCGTATAAAGTTCATCGAGATGATCGATATGGATCAGTGAATCATTTGTGATTGCTTTACGCAGGTCTGCTTCTGTCTTGTCGGGGCCGTTAAAGATGATCTTCTTTCCGGAAACACCATTCTTCAGGGCCTTGTCATATTCAAAGCCGGAAACTACCTCTGCCCAGGATCCTTCCTGGTGAAACACATTGCATACTGCATTCAGGTAATTGGTCTTATATGACCAGGCAAACTGCACTTTCGGGTACCTCGTGGTAAAAGCCTTTTTTTCTGCCTGATAGGTTTCCCTGATGGTTTTTTCCGAAATGACAAAAAGCGGTGAGCCATAGTTTTCGATCAGTTCCTTAACAGCAACACCATCTATATGTGTTTTTGGCAGGAGCTCGGTCCGGCTGCCAAATTTATTTGGCATGGCAGATTCCAGTTTCCTGATGATCGGCCGTTCATATCTTAATTTTTCCATATTCAATTTTACATTTCTTGTTTAACAATTCCTCGTCCCCTGCACCCTGTCCCCTGCACCTCATCTATAATTCCCCAAACGTACTTATCTGCTGAAACTCCTCCAGGTCAACGATCATATCCCATGAATATCGGATGAACATTTTCCCCACGGAATAATC
>DAOVZP010000187.1 GCA_030635045.1 Bacteroidota bacterium
ATTCCATGGGAAAGCTTTGACAGGAGCAAAAGCGACCTCGAATGGGCAGCCATGGTGAGGGATAAGGTATATGAATTAAAGAAAGAACATAATTTATAAGTTATGGAAACCATCATTTCGCCTGTCGACAGGGCATTGATAGAAAAGGAACTGAATGAAGACAGGTTCATCAGGGGCACGAACAATGCAGATAATAAGATCTTTGTGATCACTCATCATGATTCGCCGAATACCATGAGAGAGATCGGGCGCCTGAGGGAGATGACGTTCCGTGATGCCGGAGGCGGGACCGGTAAAGCTATTGACATTGATCAGTATGATACGGATAAAGTTCCATTCAAGCAGCTGATCGTCTGGGATCCGGATGAACGTGAGATCATAGGAGGGTACCGCTTTATCCATGGCAAGGATATCAGCATCAGGGATGATGGCAGCTTGAGAACCCCGACAGGCAAGTTGTTTAATATATCAGAGAAGTTTATTAAGGAATACATGCCTGTAACCGTTGAGCTTGGCAGGAGCTTCGTACAGACTTTTTACCAGCCAACCGTCGACCTGCGTAGAGGTATGTATTCGCTTGATAATATCTGGGATGGGCTTGGCGCCATAGTCATTGATAATCCCGATATCAAATTTCTTTTTGGGAAAGTAACCTTATACCCACATTATGATGCCCTGGCCAAAGACTTGCTGTATTATTTTATCTCAAAGTATTTTCCCGATAAAGAGAAACTCATGACACCGATCAAACCTATAGTGGTGAATACTCCTGAGAAGGTATTGAAAAGTATCTTTACGGGTTGTAACTATGACGAGGACTACAGGATCCTTGTTCATAAGATCCGCGGCCTTAAAGAAGGCGTTCCGCCTTTATTCAATGCATATATGAATCTTTCTGCAACAATGCGCTCTTTCGGCGCAGCTGTTAATCCCACCTTCGGAGGTGTGGAAGAGATGGGCATCATTGTAACCATAGGAGATATCTACGATTACAAGAAAGACCGCCATATTTCATCTTACTTAAAAGAAGATGAAGAAAAATAAGTATCCTGAAATAAAGTCAGCCAGTTTCGTGATCAGCAGTCCGGATGTGGGTTCCTGTCCTGAGCAGTCGTTCCCTGAATATGCTTTCATCGGCAGGTCGAATGTGGGAAAGTCCTCACTTATAAATATGCTTGTCGGCAAAAAGGGTTTGGCCAAGATAAGCGGTACCCCCGGGAAAACACGCCTTATAAATCATTTTATTGTAAATGATGAATGGTACCTCGTAGACCTTCCCGGCTATGGGTACGCAAAGATCTCGCAGAGTGAGCGTGCGAAATGGAAAAAGATGATCAATGCCTATCTGCTGAAAAGGGAAAACCTCATTTGCACTTTCATTCTTATTGATTCAAGGCATGAACCACAAAAGAACGACATGGAGTTTATGGCCTGGATGGGACAAAAGCAGCTTCCTTTTGTGATCGTTTTTACGAAATCTGATAAGCTGTCCAGAATTAAGCTTGAAGATTCCATGGAAGCCTATACCACTAAGCTCAGCTTGAGCTGGGAGGAATTGCCTCGCAGCTTTATCACCTCAGCAGTAACAGCCCTGGGAAAAGATGAATTACTAGCGTATATTTCGGAAAATAATAAACTTTATCAGGAGTATTTGAGATCTAGCGGCTGATCCGGATCAGGCCAGTTCGATAAGTACGAAGTTTTTTGCAACAATTATCCCGCTTTTCACATTTACATGTTTGACCGTTCCGTCAAGAGGGCTCAGAATACGATTCTTCATTTTCATGGCTTCCAGTGTCATCAGGAGATCTCCTTCGCTTACTACATCCCCTTCTTTTACATTTATCTTGCGGATTGTACCCGGAATGAAAGCAATCACCATTCGTGGGTCCTTTTCTTTGTAGGCCTTACGGTTCTCAAACTTTTTTGTGAGCAGGGTGCGGTATTTGGCGCTCTCGACATTAAGCGACTTCATCTTGCCTGCATATTTATCATCCTTTTTCATGGCACATTATTTTAAAATGGTGGTATACCATGTTTTTTCTTTGGTGGCGTTTCCTGTTTGTTCGATGAGATTTCCAGTGCATGGATCAGCATCCTCCGGGTGTCGTTGGGTTCAATAACGGCATCGATATAACCGTGTGCAGCGGCCACATATGGGTTAGCAAATTTGTCTTTGTACTCTTTGACCTTCTGCTTCCTGACCTCTTCCGGATTTTCAGCATTTTTTATCTCATTACGGAAGATGATATTAGCAGCGCCTTCAGGGCCCATCACGGCGATCTCAGCTGTTGGCCATGCAAATACGAAGTCGGCACGCAGGTGATGTGAACACATGGCAATATATCCTCCACCGTAAGCCTTACGAATTACAACCGTAAGCTTCGGCACTGTTGCTTCAGAATAAGCATAAAGTATTTTGGCGCCATGACGTATCACTCCGGCATGTTCCTGGTCAACGCCCGGAAGATATCCCGGCAGGTCGACGAGGGTCACCAGGGGGATGTTGAATGCGTCACAATAGCGGATGAAGCGTGCTGCCTTATCGCTTGAGTCTACATCGAGTACCCCGGCGAGTACAAGTGGCTGATTTGCCACAAACCCGACAGTTTCACCTTTCAGCCTCGCAAAGCCGATCACGATGTTGGCTGCGAACAGCTCCTGTACCTCAAAAAAGTCGCTGTCGTCACAGATCGACTTGATCACGTGCCTTACGTCGTAAGGCTGCTTGGGGTCGGTTGGAACGATACCATCAATATTATATGTGCGCGTACGAGGGGCTTTCTTCGGAAATGCATCAGCTTTTTTCTGGTTGTTCCAGGGAATGAAAGTGATCAGCTCTTTGATCTGATCGAAACATTCCTGTTCGCTCATTGCAAAGAAATGGGCATTTCCCGTAGTTTCGGCGTGTACCCGGGCTCCACCCAGGTCTTCCATGGAAATTACTTCACCGATAGTGGTCTTGATCACCTCCGGGCCGGTGATGAACATCTTGGAAATATTTTCTACAACAAATACAAAGTCGGTGAGGGCAGGGGAATATACAGCACCACCGGCGCAGGGGCCGAGGATCACTGATATCTGAGGAATAACCCCGGAAGCCTGGGTGTTGCGGTAAAAGATCTCACCGTAACCTGCCAGGGAATTTACACCTTCCTGAATCCTGGCACCACCCGAGTCGTTGATCCCGATAATGGGTACTCCCAGTTTCATTGCATGGTCCATGATCTTTGTGATCTTCTTGGCATGCGCCAGGCCAAGCGAGCCGCCTGCAACAGTAAAATCCTGGGCGTAAATGCAGACCGGATGCCCGCTGATAGTGCCTGTACCTGTGACAACACCATCGCCGGGCAGGCGCTTCTTGTCCATATCGAAATCGTGGGCTGCATGCTCAACGAAGATATCGTATTCATGAAAAGACCTCGGGTCGAGCAGGGCAATGATACGCTCCCTCGCTGTAAGCTTGCCTATCGCCTTTTGCTTTTCTATTGCTTTGGATCCACCTCCCTGGAGAGCATTACGCATCCTCTTTTTCAGGTCGGAGGTTTTTCTCTTTAAAGCCATATTTGCATATATTTGTTTCTACAAAGATAAGGCCAGGTCCATTCAAAAATCAAGGCAATTGATCAACATCAATTGCCGTTTAGTTGTATTCCTGTCCTTACAGCCGACAAAATTAATGTATTTTTTACTTAGCAATGGCGATTTATTTTATAAATATCTTGTTAACTTTGTGTTAAGTAACTAACAATCAGCAGTGACATGAATATTGAAGAGCTTCGTGAGTATTGTTTATCTAAGAAAGGAACTACCGAAAGCTTTCCTTTCGATGAAACTACCCTGGTTTTCAAGGTGATGAACAAGATGTTTGCCGTTACTGATCTTGAAAAGGATATGAGCATATCGATCAAGTGCGATCCGGAATTGGCCATTAACCTTCGCGAGCAGTACCCTGCCGTTAAGCCTGCATGGCATTTCAATACGGCCCATTGGAATACTGTGACTATCGATGGCAGTATTGATGTTCCCCTGATCAGGGAATGGATCGATCATTCGTATGATCTGATCGTGAGTAAACTTCCGAAGAAGGATAAAAAGGTGTTGGGTGTTGAGTTTTGAGTGTTGGGTTAAAAGCTGAATATCAGATATCAGAAGTAATTCAGAGTTCAAAGTTCAGAGTTCAAAGTTCAGAGTTCAGATTTCAGATTTCCTCCCGGCATGGAGATCCTTTTACATAACATTTTGAAAAATCATATTTTTTCCTTAAATTGCTTACAAAATAAACTTGTGATATGAACAGGTATATAATACTTCTGGTTTATCTAATGCTCATTCCTGGTTTTACTTCCTATTCTCAGCAAGTCAGCCTGGAAACCGCCCAAAAAGTTGCCTCTGATTTCGTTACTATTAAAATGCCAGTTGACGGCTCATCAGATCCTAAAAGCTACCAGGTAACCGACTGTTTTATCAAAAGTCAAAATGACCAGGCGGTTTATTTTGTTTTTAATCTTTCCCCCCAGGGATTTATAATCATTTCAGGTGATTACAGAGCAGTGCCTGTACTGGCTTACAGCTTTCAAAATAATTATTATCCAAATAACTTATCGCCGGCACAACAGGCATGGATGGATGGTTATTCCGATCAATTAATTAGTTTTATTTCAGAGAATAATCCGGATCACCTTGAGAATAATGAACTTTGGAAAGAAT
>DAOVZP010000084.1 GCA_030635045.1 Bacteroidota bacterium
AATTCTGTGTGTACAATTTACAATGTGATGTTCGATATCGGATATCACATTGTAAACACAGAATTGTAAATTAATTGACTCAATCAGGAAGTTTACATCCTCGTCACTCGGCACTCGGCACTCATTTCATTCCATCAAGAAATTCACATCAGCCCCCTGCGCAACTTCTTCCGCTTCCTGTCCGAAACGGAATATGCGAAGCGGGCGGCTGCCTTTAAGCTTGAGTTCGAAGCCATCAACTTCAAAGAGTGAGCTTTCCCTGAGGCCTGCAACGGTTATCTCCTTGTTTACTACCAGAAATTCCTCGATGCGCTGTTCGCGGGTTTCACCACCATGGCCTTCGGGGTTGGCATCCAGAAAATGCGGATTGATCTGGAATGGGATCAGGTTCATGCATTTAAAGCTTTCCGGCTCGATGATGGGCATGTCATTGGTTGTCATCAGGCTGGGACAGGCCACATTGGAACCTGCGCTCCATCCCATGTACGGAACGCCGTCCATGGCACGCATACGGATTGCCTCCATGATACCGGTTTTATGCATCATATACACCAGGTGAAAGGTATTCCCCCCTCCCACTGCAACGGCTTCGGCATCTTTCACTGCCTGTACAGGGTCACTTTCCTTATGGACTGAATAGATATTATATCCAAGCTCTCCAAAAACACCCTTAACCCGCTCTTCATAAAGGTCGTACGACTTATGAATGTCCCCATCGGGAGAGAGGCCAACGCCGGCATATGGCACAAAGAGAATATTTTTCACCCCTGTTGATTCAAGGAATTCTGAGATGTACGGCCTTGGCCAGCCAAGGTATTCTTCACCGTAATTTGTTGAATTGCTAATGAGTAGTAGGCGCATTTCTATTTAGTTTTGAGTGTTGAATTAATTGTTGATTGAAGGAATAAAAGTAATGTTTTTATTCTTCTTACTTTTTTGCCTGTCCGAAAAAAGTAATAAAAAATGGGCGTCTCCGGTCAAAGTGACAATATAAGGTCGGAATGCGAAGTTTGGAGTTCGGAGTTATTTTACTTCTATTTTAAAAGTCCTTAATGCATAATACTAATCTAACTATATATATAAGCACTTGCATTTCAACTGTTAACAAATTAATCATGTTTTTATATCAATTACTTGCTAAGCATTTGATAATTCATTACATTTGTTTTACATGATTAAAGTTCTGTGATTTTGGCATTGGTGTAAGAGACTTTATTGTGGCCTTCAGGAGCAGTAAATTATAAATATACATACATAATAGAGGATTATTATGAAAACTCCCTACAAGGAACTTGCTCTCATATTGTTGATATTTACATTTAACCTTTCTGCTTTTTCACAGACGATTACAGGAAAGATAATCGACGAGGAAGGCTTTGAATTGCCCGGTGTTTCTATATATCTCGAAGGGACCACCATTGGTACTACTTCAGATGTTTTTGGAGCATATACCCTGATTATAAAGGAAGGTGAGGTTACCGGTGATTCCCTGACAATAGTATATTCTTTCATTAGTTTCAGTTCTCAGGAATTACGGATTCCCATGAACCCGGAAATGATCATAACACATGATATCGTACTACTTGAAGAAGTTGAAATGTTGCAGGAGGTGATTGTAGTTGGCTATGGCGTACAAAAGAAAAGCGATATTACCGGGGCCATTTCTACGATAAAACCCCAGGAAATAACAAGCTTGCCGGTAACCAGCATTGACCAGGTTATGCAGGGAAGGGCTGCCGGGGTGCAGGTAAGTCAGACTACCGGTGCACCGGGCGAAAGTATCAAGGTAAGGATCAGAGGTCTTGGTACCATAAATAATAATGATCCTTTATATATTATTGATGGTGTTCCAACGAAGGACGTTACCGGAATACTAAACAGCGAGGATATCGAATCCATGACTATCCTTAAGGATGCTGCCTCCGCGGCAATATACGGGGCCAGGGCAGGTAATGGTGTTATCATCATTGAAACTAAAAAAGGCCAGGCAGGTAAGACACGCTTCAGTTTCAATACTTATGCAGGGATACAAACACATGGCCGCCTGACACCAATGTGTAACACAGATCAATATATAGAGCTATATAATGAAGCCGCCCTGGCAGATGGTAACCATGAACCCATTCCGGATGATATAAGGCCGCAGCTATCCAACACAAATTGGCTCAACGAGATCTTCCGTCCGGCTGTTATGCAAAATTATCAGTTAACCATCAGTGGAGGTGATGAAAAGTCCAGGTTTCTTATAGGAGGTGGGTACCAGAGCCAACAAGGGATTATTCTTAACTCTGATTATGAAAGGTTAAATTTCAGGACATCCATTAGTACAGAGTTGGCAGAATGGGTTGATGTTGGTAGTAACTTAACCTTTTCGTATTCCAACCGGGATATTATTGGTGCTTCGGGTGACGGCTATGGAGGTAATGGAGGTAGCGTTATCAGGTATGCTTTCTTCAGAACACCCCCGGTACCTGTATATGAATCTAATGGTGACTACAGCGATCTCCCGATGTTTGAAGGTTATGATCGTGCCGAGCTGAACACATGGTTTGGTGATGGATATAATCCTGTAGGACTGGCAAATAAATACGACTGGACTGCAAAAACATACCGATTATTTGGAAATTTCTTTGCTGACTTTAAAATAACCGAAGGATTGAAATTTCGTTCCGATTTTGGTGTAAACATGGCGCTAATAGATGAAAAACGTTTTAACGAAAACTGGGGTACCGATGATAGGATAAATAGCCCTAACAGTATGACCAAAGGGGTCGGCACAGCCTTTACCTGGAATTGGACAAATACGCTTAATTATATAAAAACGTTTAACGAAAAACATAACACTTCCTTCCTTTTGGGTGTGGAAGCAATAAAGAACAACTTTCATGAACAGATAGGATCAGACAGGGATTTTGCAGACCAATCTGCTAACCTGCGTTATCTTGGCAATGGATTATCACTTTATAAAGGTGCTGATGAAAATCAAACCGGCTGGTCATTGTTTTCATGCTTTGCACGTGTAAATTATAATTATAACTATAAATATATTATAGAAGCTGTTGTCAGAACAGATGGTTCTTCCAGGTTTACTCCTGAGAACAGATGGGGCGTATTCTACTCAGGATCCGTAGGATGGAGTATACATAATGAAAATTTCCTCCAGAATGTTAATTGGCTGTCTCAGCTTAAACCCAGGGTAAGTGTCGGACAAACAGGTAATCAGGAGATAGGCCTGTATAATTATGCTTCCATAATCGGATCAGGATATAATTATCCCCTGGGAGGATATCCAAACAATGGCTATACTGTTACGTCTTTTGGTAATATAAATACAACATGGGAAACGACAACCACATATGATATAGGCCTCGACATGGCATTCTTCGATAACAGGCTTAGCGTGATCACGGATTATTACTGGCGTTATACTGATGATATGCTTATTCCCGTGCCTCTGCCTCCCAGCGGTGGAAGTGCAGATCCTCCTTTTGTCAATGCAGGCAGGGTGTTGAATCGTGGCTTTGAGCTGGAAGTTTTCTGGAGGGAGATAAAAGAGAAATTCAAATACGAAATTGGCGGAAACTTTTCTACCCTCTATAATGAGGTCTTATCCTTAAGCGGTGGCCGGCCGATCCCTGCAGGAAGGATAGATAATGGAGTTTTTGCTACATTAACGGAAGAGGGGCATCCTATCGGGTCTTTCTACTTATATGAAATGGATGGAATATTTCAGAATGAACTGGAAATCTTTTCCAGTGCCTACCAGGGACCCAATATTGAACCAGGTGACGTAAAATTCAAGGACCAGAATGGTGATGGCATTATTGATGAAAAGGACAGAAAACATGTAGGCTCTGCGATACCAAAATTCACTTATGGACTGACATGCAATTTCTCATATTTTAATTTCGATCTCTCTTTGTTCTTTCAGGGAGTTGCAGGTAACTATTACTATATGCAGATCAATCAGGATATTGAAGGCTTTTACAGGGGGTTTAATGTAACAGAGAGGATGTATGATAATCATTGGACAGGAGAGGGATCAACTAACGAATACCCAAGGGTGTCGTGGATCGGAGCATCCAACAACAAGAAGGCTTCAACAAGGTTCCTGGAGTCTGCAAGCTATTTTCGCTTTAAGAATATAATGCTTGGCTATAATTTCATTATCCGTGAAACTTCTGCACTGGAAAGCATTCGTGTATATTTCAGCGTACAGAATGCCTTTACCATCACGAAGTACCCCGGCCTGGATCCGGAAATGTATGAAAGTGATAACCTGAGCAGTGAAAGTAACAGGAATGCGGACCTTGCTGCAGGTATTGACTGGGGGACTTATCCAGCTCCAAGGATTTATACAATAGGTTTTAATCTCAATTTTTAGTTCTGGAAATACATGATCATGAGAAAATATAAATATATAACAGTCTTAGTCGTCCTTACGTTAGCAATTTCACTTTCCGGTTGCAAGAAGTTTCTGGATGAGGAATTACAAGGACAGCGTACCGATGTACAGTTCTTCGAGACAGCTGATGATGCCGAATTATACCTGACGAGTATTTATAATGTCCTGTCCTTTGCTGATGCTGATAATCGTATCTGGGTATTTGGCGATATTGCTTCCGACGATGCCGCAAAAGGTGGTATTCCCGGTGATCAGGCAGATATTGGAAGGATCGATGATTTTGATCTTACCACCGATAATGGTAACCTTGAAACAGTCTGGGAGATCTACTACGAAGGAGTTTCCAGGGCCAACAAATTGCTTGACAATATTGACAACATCAATATGGATGCAGAAAGAAAGAGCGAGATCACCGGTGAGGCAAAATTCCTGAGAGCCTACTATTATTACTGGCTTACAAGTATTTTCGGCAATATTCCTGTTCATATAACTACACCTACACCTGCAGAAACACAAAAACCTGCAACCCCTGTTGAGGATATCAGGGCAAATGTTATTATCCCTGACCTGCAGGATGCTGTAAACCGTTTACCGGAAACATTTACGGGCCCTGATCTTGGCAGGCCAACAAAATATGCTGCATTGGCCCTACTTGGGAAAATGTATCTTTTCCAGGAACAATGGCAGGATGCGGAAGGTGCTTTTCAGGAAATTGTTGGCTCAGGCCTGTATGACCTTTCCTTATTATATATGGATAATTTTAAGGTAACTACCAAAAATAATGTGGAAACGATATTTGCGGTGCAGCACCTTGAGGGTCAGAATCCATGGCTGGGAAACAGGCTAAACCAGTGGTTTGCCCCCAGGAGTGAAAATGGTTATGGATTTGATGTGCCAACCCAAAGTTTTGTCGATGAATTTGAAATGACACAGGATAGTGTTTATGATCCCCGACTGGATTATACCGTTGGCAGGGAAGGACACACCTGGTTCAGTGATACGGTCATGTTCGACCCTGAATGGTCACCGACAGGCTATATGCAAAAGAAATATTTACAGCCTTTATCTGAGGTTCCCAAGGAACTGAAAGCTGACGGGGAATTAAATTATGCTTATATTCGCTATGCGGATGTCTTGTTGATGTTGGCGGAAGCCATAAATGAACAGGGAGGTGGAGGCGCCCAGCAATATGTTAATATGGTAAGAAAACGTTCAAGGGAATCCTATCTGTATGATGAAAATTTGCCCGGTTACGGTACTATCCCGCCTGGATTGTTGCCGGATGTTCCTGCCGGCGGGCAAAATGAGATCAGGAAAGCCATTCGCCATGAACGGAGGGTTGAGCTGGGATTTGAATTCCACCGCTATTTTGATGTGATCAGATATGGCCCTGACTATGCATATGATGCTTTGCAAGACAAGGTGAACTTTAATTATGAGGAAAATAAGCATTTTCCAATACCGCAAAGCGAACTGGATACGAATCATGAATTGTAAATTTTATAATTTACATCAAATAATTAATTAAGTATAATTTAAAACTAAATGCTATGAAAAAAATGAAGTACGTAATGTGGTTTTTGGTCGTGCCATTGATGGCCGGCTTAATCTTCACAGATTGTAAAAAGGATGATGATGATCCAACACCAGTCGATTTTACTGTCCTTGATGCCAGGATTGTAGAAGCCCAGGATTTGCACGATGGTGCAACAGAAGGAACAGCCATTGGCGAATATGAAGCTGGTTCAAAAGCTGCCTTCCAAGTTGCGATTGATCTGGCCACGGGTGTTCGTAACGCAGCCGGAGTTCAGGCAAGTGTTGATGCCGCAGTTGTAAACCTACAGGCTGCAATGGATGAGTTTGAGTCTAAAAAGATCATTGAGATTGCTCCTGAAAGCCTTATCGCAAACTGGCTGTTTAATGGCGATGCGACTGATGCATCAGGTAATGGCCACGATGGAACCCTGGAAGTTGGCTATGTAGAGTGGGGTGAAGGTGTAGTAGAACCTACTACAGACCGTTTTGGTAATGCTGATTACGCCTATAGGTTTGAAGGTGGCGGAAATATTGTAATTCCTCAGGATCCTTCATTAAATCCTCCGGAACTTACCATTGTGACCTGGATCAATCTTTATGAAACATGGGCACATAGCTATTTTCTCTCCAATGACATCTGGAATTGCTGGAAGTTCCAGATTCAGGACGCCAACAAACCTTTCTTTACACGTAAAATTTTGAAAGATGACGGCTCAGGAGAAAATGCATGGATTGATAAGGATGCCAACACCGGTATACTTGAAAATGGTGTATGGACTCATATTGCCATGACTTTCAGAAGCGGTGAAATGGTATTTTATGTTAATGGAGTGGAAGCTATGTTTTGGGATGACTTCCCGACAGGCACACCGGTTGATCCAAATCCCCTTGTTGACCTGTGCATTGGCCAGGCGCTTCCAACAAGTGTCTTTACAGATATACCAGATGATCCTTATGAATGGAAAGAATGGCTGGGATACCTGAAAGGTTCTCTTGATGATTTAAAAATGTATAACATCGTTCTTACAGGTACCCAGGTGAATCAAATTTACACATGGGAAGTAGACAATGTTGTTGAATAATGGGTAATTAGATTTTCACCATAACCGATAATATCAAATCCGGACCCCATGC
>DAOVZP010000062.1 GCA_030635045.1 Bacteroidota bacterium
GGGCAGGGCCCACAGGATCAGGAAGCGTTCGAACCATATAACACTGGTGCTGGACAGCAAAACAGAATTGGTTGAAAACTAGAATATAAAATACAAAAGATACTATTAATGGGACAAAAAACTAATCCAATAGGACTTCGCTTAGGGATCATCAAAGGATGGGATTCCAACTGGTACGGTGGAAGGAACTTCGGCGACAAACTGCTTGAGGACCACAAGATCCGCCAATACCTTACCGTCCGTCTGGTAAAGGCCGGGATCTCAAAGATCATCATTGAGCGTACGCTCAAGCTGGTTACCGTTACCATCTTTACTGCCCGTCCGGGTATCATCATTGGTAAAGGCGGCTCCGAAGTGGATAAGCTGAAGGAAGAGTTAAAAAAACTGACCAAAAAAGAGATTCAGATCAACATCTCCGAGATCAAGCGCCCGGAACTGGATGCAACTATCGTAGCCAACTCCATTGCCAAGCAGATTGAAGGAAGGATCTCTTTCCGTCGTGCTATCAAGACCTCGATCGCCTCCACCATGCGTATTGGCGCTGAAGGTATCAAGGTTGTTATCTCAGGCAGGCTGGGTGGAGCGGAAATGGCCCGCAGCGAGCAATACAAAGACGGCCGTACACCACTGCATACCTTACGTGCCGATATCGACTATGCCAAGGTTGAAGCCCATACCACTTATGGCAGGATCGGTATTAAAGTCTGGATCTGTAAAGGTGAGATTTATGGCAAACCGGAACTGGTTCCGTCACTCAGCGAAGGACAGAAGAAACATGCTCCCAGGAAAGGCGGCGGACGCCCGGGTGGCAGAAGAAGATAAGAGTTTGTATAATATAATAAAACATAAATAAATGTTACAGCCAAAGAAAACCAAGTACAGAAAGCAGCAGAAAGGCCGCATGAAAGGTAATGCCCAGCGTGGCAATCAGCTTGCCTTTGGTTCTTTCGGCATCAAGGCTATGGAAGAATGCTGGCTCACCGGACGACAGATAGAAGCTGCTCGTCAGGCTGTTACGCGTCATATGAAACGTGAAGGACAGCTCTGGATCAAGGTTTTTCCTGATAAACCGGTGACAAAAAAGCCTGCGGAAGTACGTATGGGTAAAGGAAAAGGTGCACCTGAATATTTCGTTGCAAGGGTTAGCCCCGGCAGGATACTTTTCGAAGCAGAAGGCGTTCCCCTGGATATTGCCAGAGAGGCCCTGCGACTGGCAGCCCAAAAACTTCCGGTGAAATGTAAATTTGTTGTAAGAAGAGACTACGTTGAATAATAAACAAGCACAATAATGGAACAGGAAGTTATCAAAGAACTGGGAACCGTGGAACTGACCGAAAGGTTGGAAGAAGATAAGAAACAGCTGGTTAAGCTTAAGCTGAACCACGCAGTATCTCCACTGGAAAACCCTAACAAGATCAAGTTTTTTAAAAAAGCCATCGCCAGGATGGAAACCGAGTTGAGAAGAAGACAATTAGAAGAAGACAATAATAATCAATAAGATGGAAAGAAATCTTAGAAAAGAAAGAACCGGGGTCATTGTGAGCAACAAGATGGACAAGTCCATCGTAGTGCTGGTTACCCGTAAGGAAAAACATCCTATTTACGGGAAATTCGTAAAGAAAAGCACGAAGTTCATTGCCCACGACGAAAAAAATGAATGCAACATCGGAGATACTGTGCTGATCATGGAAACCAGGCCCCTGAGCAAGAACAAATGCTGGAGGTTAGTAGAAATCGTTGAAAGAGCTAAGTAAAAATGATACAACAAGAATCAAGACTGTCAGTAGCTGATAACAGTGGTGCAAAAGAAGTACTCTGTATCCGCGTCCTGGGTGGAACCAAAAGAAGGTATGCATCCATCGGCGACCAGATCGTAGTAACTATTAAAAGTGCACTTCCTTCCGGCAATGTCAAGAAAGGAAGCGTGATCAGAGCGGTTGTGGTCAGAACAAGAAAAGAGATCAGACGCCCGGATGGCTCATATATCCGCTTTGACGACAACGCCGTTGTGCTGTTGAATCCGACAGGGGAAATGATCGGAACCCGTATTTTTGGACCCGTTGCCAGGGAATTAAGGGATAAGAAATTTATGAAAATCGTTTCTCTGGCACCTGAAGTGCTTTAACAGGAAAAAAATATTAAACATGGCAAGTAAGATACATATTAAGAAAGGCGATACGGTGATGGTTATTACCGGCGAATCAAAAGGCATGCAGGGAAGGGTACTCGTAGTAGACCCTAAAGCCTACAAAGCCATCGTAGAAGGTGCGAACCAGGTAAGCAAGCACACCAAGCCAAATGCCGACAATCCTAAGGGTGGAATCCTAAAAAAGGAAGCCTTTATCCATATTTCCAATCTGAAACTGGTTGACGGAAAAGGAACCGCCACCAGGATTAAAAGGGAAATAGATGAAAAGACCAACAAAACCGTCAGGGTTTCAAAAAAATCAGGGGAGGTCATTAAATAATGGAATATACACCAAGACTTAAAAGCAAGTACTTCGACGAGATCGTTCCTGCGCTAACCAAGCAGTTTGCATACAGGAACCATATGGAGGTACCTAAGATCCAGAAGATCTCTGTGAACCAGGGACTCGGCAAGGCTATTGTTGACAAGAAACTCCTCGATAAAGGTCTGGAAGAAATGACTATTATCACAGGACAACGTGCCGTTGCCACAAAGTCAAAGAAAGATATCTCAAACTTTAAGCTCCGTAAAGGAATGCCTATCGGAGTCAGGGTTACCCTGAGGGGTGATAAGATGTACGAATTCCTTGACAGGCTTGTGGCTGTTGCCATTCCCAGGGTCAGAGACTTCAGGGGTATCAGTGACAAAGGCTTCGACGGAAGAGGCAATTATACTTTCGGTGTTACGGAACAGATCATCTTTCCTGAGATCGATATCGATAAAATTGGTGAGATCAATGGAATGGATATCACCATCGTTACTTCTGCCAGAACCGACAAGGAAGCTATGGCATTATTAAAAGAATTTGGATTACCGTTTAAAAATCAAAACAGTTAGAATATGGCTAAGGAATCAATGAAGGCCCGTGAAGTGAAAAGGGCAAAGCTCGTGGCAAAATATGCTAAAAAAAGAGCAGAGCTGCTTGCAAATGGCGACTACGCCGGATTGCAAAAACTTCCGAAAAACGCATCCCCGGTACGTATGCATAACAGATGCAGCCTCACCGGAAGGCCTAAAGGATATATGCGTCAATTCGGTGTTTCACGTATCAACTTCAGGGAAATGGCCTTACAGGGCCTCATCCCGGGAATTAGAAAAGCTAGCTGGTAATATATTAAAGAATAAGTGAGATGACAGATCCAATTGCAGATTATTTGACCAGGCTCAGGAATGCAGTGCTGGCAAACCACAGGATTGTAGAGATCCCGGCCTCCAATATCAAAAAGGACATCACCAAGATATTGCACGAGAAGGGATATATCCTGAACTATAAATTCGTTGATGATGATGACACTGTGCAGGGCATCATTAAGATTGCACTGAAGTATCACCCTGTGACAAAACAGGCAGCCATCAACAAACTCGACCGGATCAGTAAGCCCGGTCTTAGAAAATATGTCCGGGCCGACAAACTCCCGAGAGTTTTGAACGGGCTTGGCATTGCCATCCTTTCAACTTCCAAAGGTGTGATGACCGATAAAGAAGCAAGGGATGAAAAGGTTGGCGGTGAAATTTTATGTTACGTAAGTTAATACAGGAGTAAAAGATATGTCACGTATAGGAAAATTACCCATCACTGTTCCGGAAGGTGTTGAGATCAACATCTCAGACGATAATATGGTGACCGTGAAAGGTAAACTCGGAGAACTGCAACAGCAGATCAATAAGGATATGGACCTTAAGGTAGAAGACGGCACACTGAGAATAGGAAGGCCCAGTGATTCAAAAGATCACAAGGCACTACACGGTCTTAGCAGGGCCCTGGTAAACAACATGGTTATAGGAGTTTCTGAAGGCTACACGATCATACAGGAACTTGTTGGTGTAGGGTATAAAGCAAATGCTAAAGGACAGGTTCTGGAATTGGCACTGGGATATTCTCACAGTATCTTTCTGGAACTCCCTCAGGAGGTCTCAATAGAAACTGTTACTGAAAGGGGAAAGAATCCTACGATCACATTGAAATCACACGACAAACAGCTTATCGGCCAGGTCGCAGCCAAGATCAGGTCATTCCGTAAACCTGAACCATATAAGGGTAAAGGGATACTGTTCCAGGGCGAGCAGATCAGGAGAAAAGCCGGTAAAGCAGCTGCAGAATAATATTTAGCTAAGAATAAATAAAATCCTGAAAGGATGAAGAAGATAAAAGACAGGAAAGAGTACAGAAGGTACAGGATCAAAATGCGGATCAGAAATTCCATCACCCCCGGAACTGCAAGCCTCCCAAGGTTTACTGTTTTCAGGAGCAATAAAGGAATCTATGCCCAGTTGATCGACGATGCAGAGGGAACAACCCTTGTTTCTGCATCATCCCGTGAAAAAGGGATCGTTGAAAAAAAGGTACCTAAGATCGAGCAGGCCAAACTGGTCGGACTATTGATCGCGGAAAAAGCAAAAGAAGCAGGAATCCAGCAAGTTATTTTCGACAGGAACGGATACCTGTATCATGGAAGAATTAAATCATTGGCAGAAGCTGCCAGAGAAGGCGGACTTAAATTTTAATTGATTATGTCAAACGTTAACGTTAAAAGAGTAAAATCAAGCGAGATCGAGTTTAAAGACAGGCTCGTCAGCATACAGCGTGTTACCAAAGTTACCAAAGGTGGCAGGACTTTTAGTTTTTCTGCCATTGTGGTAGTTGGAAACGAGAACGGTGTTGTAGGCCATGGCCTCGGTAAGGCAAAAGAAGTTACTTCTGCCATTGCCAAAGGCATTGATGATGCCAAGAAAAACCTCGTCAAGGTACCGGTACTCAAGGGAACCATCCCTCACGAACAAACCGGAAAATACAGTGGTGCACAGGTTTTCATCAAGCCGGCTGCTCCGGGTACCGGTGTAATTGCCGGTGGTGCAATGCGTGCCGTACTCGAAAGCGTAGGTATTAAAGATGTGCTCGCGAAATCCAAAGGATCATCAAACCCTCACTCTGTGGTAAAAGCAACCATCGATGCACTCGTTAAGCTTCGGGATGCCCATACCATAGCAGAACTCAGAGGAATTGATGTTAACAAGGTGTTCAACGGCTAAAAATATTTCTGTAAAGCAATTTGTAAGCACAATGAAAAAACTCAGAATAAAACAGGTAAGAAGCGGCATTGGAAGGCCGGAACGCCAGAAAAGGACGCTCACAGCCCTGGGATTTAAGAGATTAAACCAAACTATCGAAGTGGAAGTTTCTCCTCAGGTCCAGGGAATGATCAATAAGGTATTGCACCTGATTGAAATTGTAGAAGATAAAAAATAACAGCATAAACAGATAAAAAATGGATTTAAGTAATCTTAAACCGGCCAAAGGTTCAACAAAGAACAGAAAGCGTATTGCCCGCGGTCAGGGCTCTGGCAAAGGCGGCACTTCCACACGTGGCCATAAAGGCGCGAAATCCAGGTCAGGATATAGCAGAAAGCCAGGATTTGAAGGTGGACAAATGCCATTGTACAGGCGTGTACCTAAATTCGGGTTCAAGAATATCAACAGGGTGGAATACCACGGTATCAATATAGACACCCTTCAGAAACTGGCTGAGGATAAAAAGCTTAAAAGTATTGATCAGAAGGTGCTCGTCGATAACGGACTGGCTTCCAAGAAAGATCTCATTAAGATCCTCGGACGTGGAGAACTCAGCATGAAGCTTGAAGTAAAAGCACATGCATTTTCTGAAAAAGCAATCAGTGCAATTGAAGCCCAGGGTGGCGTTGCCATAAAACTTTAACTTTAATGAAAAGGTTAATACAAACAATACGAAATATTTATAAGATAGAGGAACTCAGGAACCGGATCCTTTATACCATTGGTATTATCCTGATCTATCGCCTGGGCTCGTATGTTGTGCTCCCCGGTGTGAACCCCTCTGAGCTTGCAGGCATGGAGGCCCAAGCAAGTGGCTCAGGCCTCATGGGACTGCTGGACATGTTCTCCGGAGGTTCATTCTCTCGTGCATCAATCTTCGCCCTTGGGATCATGCCTTACATTTCTGCATCTATTGTGGTGCAGTTGTTGGGTATGGCTATCCCCTACTTCCAAAAGTTACAGAAAGAAGGAGAAAGCGGAAGGAAGAAGATCAACCAGATTACTCGTTACCTGACCATACTGATCACCGGTTTCCAGGCACAGGCGTATATCGCCAACCTGGTAAGCCAGCTGCGTAGCCCCGATGGATCGATCACCGCAATCATGCCTTTTGAAGGCACCATGGTGTCGCCATTCTTCTGGGTGTCGTCAACAGTGATACTGATATCAGGGACCATGTTCGTGATGTGGCTGGGTGAAAGGATCACCGATAAAGGTATCGGAAACGGTATTTCACTGATCATTATGATCGGAATCATTGCCCGCCTGCCCTTTGCATTGGTCGGGGAATTTATTTCCCGTCTTGAAGAGCAAGGTGGAGGACTGGTGTATTTCATCATTGAGATCGCAATACTGGTATTCGTTATCCTGCTTACCATTCTACTGGTACAGGGAACACGGCGGATCCCGGTACAATATGCCAAACGGATCGTTGGTAATAAACAATATGGCGGAGTACGCCAGTATATCCCACTGAAAGTGAATGCTGCCGGTGTAATGCCTATCATCTTCGCACAGGCGATCATGTTCCTGCCCCTCACGGTGGCCGGGTTTACAAACACTAATATGTCAGGTTTTATTTCCGCATTTTCCAACATCAACGGATTCTGGTACAACATGGTATTCTTCTTTATGATCCTGTTGTTTACATATTTCTATACAGCGATTACGATCAACCCCAGCCAGATGGCTGAAGATATGAAAAAGAACGGGGGCTTTATTCCCGGTGTAAAACCGGGTCGAAAAACCGCCGAATTTATAGATAATGTAATGTCGAAGATCACACTCCCTGGATCTATGTTCCTGGGGCTGGTGGCCATCATGCCTGCACTTGTGGTGCAGATCGGGGTGAACCAGCAGTTTGCACAGTTCTACGGAGGTACTTCATTGCTTATCCTTGTAGGTGTAGTGCTGGATACGCTCCAGCAAGTTGAAAGCCACCTGCTGATGAGGCATTACGACGGGCTGACAAAATCAGGCCGTATCAAAGGAAGGTCTTCATTTAGTATGTAATGCCAATACACCGGTAATGATACATATAAAGACCGAAGAGGAAATTGAATTATTAAGAGAGAGTTCTTTACTTGTTGGAAAAACACTTGCTGAGGTTGCGAAACTCATAAGGCCCGGCCTTGCAACCATCGTGCTTGATAATATTGCAGAAGAGTTTATCAGGGATCACGATGCAGAACCGGGTTTCAAAGGGTATAATGGTTTTCCATATACACTTTGTATCTCAGTGAATGAGCAGGTGGTGCACGGGTTTCCCGGACATCATCCCTTGCTCGAAGGGGATATCGTTTCCATCGATTGCGGTGTTTTTAAAAACGGTTTCTACGGTGATTCTGCCTATACCTTTGCCGTTGGAGAGATTGATGATGACGTGAGGCTGCTGATGGAAAGGACTAAAGAATCCTTAAATAAAGCCATTGAGGTAGCGGTAGAAGGAAAGCGGATCGGCGATATTGGCCATGCTGTACAGTCCTACGTTGAACAATACGGATATTCCGTGGTGAGAGACCTTGTAGGGCATGGACTGGGAAGGCAACTGCATGAAAAACCTGAAGTGCCAAATTATGGCAAACGCGGAACAGGCATAAAACTTCAGGAAGGCATGGTGCTGGCAATAGAACCGATGATAAACCTGGGAAAAAGGCATGTGGTGCAACTGAGGGATGGATGGACGATACAAACAGCCGATAAGAGCCCGTCAGCTCACTATGAGCACGATGTTGTGATAAGAAAGGAAAAAGCCGAAGTATTGTCAACATTTGAATA
>DAOVZP010000252.1 GCA_030635045.1 Bacteroidota bacterium
AGCTATGCACTGGTGCCGGTGAACCTGCTTTTCTTAAGTCTGGGTGCAGTTTTGTGGATCTATGCATCAGGGATCAGCGGATTCCCGAGCCTGGGCACCACCGACGAACTGTTTCCAACTGTGGCCCTTCAATATCTCGGCCCGGTGGCAGGCATCACCTTTATTATCGGCCTGATAGCTGCAGCCTATTCCAGTGCCGACAGCGCCCTGACGGCCCTCACTACATCCTTCTCGGTGGATATACTGGGTATCAGAAAGAGAGATGACCTGGATGAAAAGCAAAAGACCAGGGTCCGATACCTTGTGCATATCGGGATCTCCGTCATTGTCTTTTTTGTCATCGTGATCTTCAATGCCATCAACGACCGCTCTGTGATCTCAAGCCTCTTTACGATAGCAGGTTACACATATGGCCCTCTGCTGGGCCAGTTCGCTTACGGGCTTTTTACCAGACATAAAATACGTGATAAGTATGTTCCCCTGATCGCCATTATCTCACCGGTTCTCTGCTATGTGCTGAGTGTATATGATACACGCATGTTCTGGGGCTATGACTTTGGCTTCGAACTACTGCTTGTCAACGGTTTCCTGACTTTCATGGGGCTTTTCATTGTTAGTAAAAAGTGATAATTTTTCTTTTCACACATCTTTCATTATAGATATTTTCGCATCATTCGAAGAATTGTATTGAGCATTGAGCCCAGGTACAAGTAACCAGCAACCAGTAGCCAGTAATGCAAATTATAAAATATTACAGCATATCATTACTCGATGAGATTTGTTAATAGTAAAAACGTATCACGAAATGGAAAACATCCGCTTCAAGGCACTTGAGACCACATTGAAAAGGAAACCCGTAGTATTTAAACTTCCTTCTGCAAAGATATCAGACTATTTTGGGGAACAGACCTTCTGCCATGTATCCATGCAGGAATTCCTGCCCGATGATGCGTATAGGCAGGTTCTCCGTGCCATAAACAAGGGGGAGAAGATCGATCGCAGCATGGCCGATCAGATAGCAGCATCGCTAAAGGCCTGGGCCATGAGCAAGGGAGCTACACATTATACACACTGGTTCCATCCGCTCACAGGCGCCACAGCTGAAAAACATGATGCTTTCATCAATCCCGTGGAAGGAGGGGGTGCCATAGAGAATTTCCAGGGCGTGCAACTGATCCAGCAGGAACCTGATGCTTCCAGCTTTCCCAGCGGGGGGATAAGAAATACCTTTGAAGCGCGTGGATATACTGCCTGGGATCCGACCAGCCCGGCATTCATAATGGATAACACACTGTGTATTCCCACAGTATTTGTCTCATATACCGGTGAAGCCCTCGACTATAAAACACCCTTGCTGAGTGCCATTGAGGCAATCGATAATGCGGCTGTTGCCGTATGCCGGTATTTCAACAAGAATGTGAAAAAAGTATACCCGACCCTGGGATGGGAGCAGGAATATTTCCTTGTCGATACCGCCCTCTATATGGCACGGCCCGACCTTCTTCTGACCGGGAGGACGGTTTTTGGGCATGCTTCAGCCAAAGACCAACAGCTCTCCGATCACTATTTCGGCAGTATTGCACAGCGGGCCCTGGAGTTTATGAAGGAATTTGAATATGAATCCCACAGGCTGGGAATACCCTTGAAAACCCGCCATAACGAGGTGGCACCCAACCAGTTTGAATGTGCTCCCGTTTATGAAGAGACCAACCTTGCCGTGGATCATAACCAGCTGCTGATGCACATAATGCAGAAAGTAGCCAAGAAACACAACCTCACCGTATTGCTGCACGAAAAACCCTATGCACGGGTCAATGGCTCAGGAAAGCATAACAACTGGTCTCTGGCGACAGATACCGGCATCAACCTGATGAGCCCGGGAAAGGATGCAAACTCGAACCTGCGCTTTATCACCTTCCTGGTGAATATACTGATGGCCCTCGATAAACATGCCGACCTCCTGAGGGCCAGCATTGCCTCTGCGGGCAATGACCTCCGCCTGGGTGCTAACGAAGCCCCACCGGCGATCATTTCTGCCTTCATTGGCTCATATCTGTCAGGGGTGCTTGATCAGATAGAAAAAAGCAAGGTGAACGGGAAGTTTTCTACCGGTGGCCAGTCGGAGATGAATCTCAACATACCCAAGATACCTGAGATCCTGGCCGATAACACTGACAGGAACAGGACATCGCCATTTGCCTTTACCGGCAATAAGTTTGAGTTCAGGGCGGTGGGTTCTGCAGATACATGCTCCAACGCCATGATGGCACTCAACCTGATCATGGCCGACCAGCTTAGAGAATTTAAGAAAGAAGTGGATGCCCTGATCAAGAAAAAGGTCTCTAAGAACGAAGCGATATACCAGGTGGTCAAAAAGTATATCAAGGCATCGAAAAAGATACGTTTTGAAGGTAATTCGTACAGCCGGGAATGGATTGATGAGGCAGAACAAAGGGGCTTGTCAAATTTGCATTCAACTCCTGAAGCTCTCAAAGCCTACGTCTCCGAAGCTACGGTAAAGCTTTTCGAATCTAACGGTATCCTTACTAAGCGTGAACTGGAGGCCCGCTACGATATCAAGCTGGAAAACTATGTGAAGAAGATACAGATAGAATCACGTGTGATCAGCGACCTCGCAAAGAACCACATAATCCCTATAGCAGTAAGATACCAGAACACGCTCATCGAAAATGCTAAAGGTCTGAGCGAGGTTCTTGATTCAAAGACATATGTGAAACTTTCCCGGGTCCAGATACAGACCATCAAGGAGATATCGGAGCATATCACTGCGGTAAAGACCAATGTGGATGCCATGCTTGAAGAGCGTAAAAAAGCCAACAGGCTGGAGAGTTATGAGGCTGCCGCCGATGCCTATAACAAGAAGGTAATGACTTATTTTGAGGCCATCCGCAGTCATGTGGATAAGCTCGAACTGCTCGTTGACGATGAACTCTGGCCACTGCCAAAGTATAGGGAGCTTTTGTTTATAAAATAGGTACCGGGTGCAGGGTGCAGGGTGCAGGGGATGGGGGACTTCTTCTATCTTCTATCTCCGTCAATCATCGAATATCAAACTTCGATCATTTGACGTACCTCTGAAATCAGATACCAGATATCAGAAGTTTGAGATCAGAAATGCGCCATCCATAAACGTAAGCTGTTTTTTATTCTTCCTGTGTCTATAAAGGTATGATAGAATTAATCAAAAGAATTGTCCTGCAACCGAATTCTGAATTCTGATATCTGGTGTCCGGTTAAAACTTTATCGGGTTCTTACTGAATGTCTGTTGCAAGTTTGATGCGAATCACTCGACGGAGTTTATACTGAATATTATGAAGTGCTCGTGATGACAACTCATCATCTTTTAATTTGTCACCCCGAGCGGAGACGAGGGGCCTCCTCCATTTGAGCTTTTCTTAGCCCCTTTTAACCCAGTTGCTTCAAAACTTAACATCTACAGGTGTTTTCCCAACCCAAATGAATTTTAACCAGACACCAGTAATTCTGATATCTTGTATTTGATTTCTGGTATCTAATATTTGGGGCAATAAAAGTTAAGATCACCATTAATGGTGATTGGTATAACTTCAGTTCCCATAAAAGCAAGCTGAGAAAATATCCAATAAAGAAGTAGTAATATTGTTAGCCAGGCGTCCTGAGCTTCAATATATCAGACAGATACAAGGTCTGGGGTGCAGGGTGCAGGGGATGGGGGACTTCTTCTATCTTCTATCTCCGTCAATCATCGAATATCAAACTTCGATCATTTGACGTACCTCTGAAATCAGA
>DAOVZP010000166.1 GCA_030635045.1 Bacteroidota bacterium
CGTTTATTGTTACTGCCTTTGTATTGTACATCATATTGGTTGTTGATGCTTAAGGCCCTGAGAAGGAAATCCGTTTTACACAGGCCGGCCTGGTCAAGGTATCTTTTCTTGAGATTATCACTGACCTCCAGCAGCCCGGAAGTGGCAGGGTCTTTACATACCAGCAGGTTCCGCAGGTGTTCGCCCAGTCCGATGATAAAATGCTGTCCGTCGAAGCCATTGTCGATGACCTCGTTGATGATCAGCAAGGTTTCTGATGCATCTCCTTTCAGTATATTCTCGGTGACCCTGAAATAGTAATCATAATCAAGAACATTCAGGTTTTGAATTACCTTCTCATAGGTGATGTCGTTGCCGGCAAAGCTTACCAGCTGATCGAAGATAGAAAGGGCGTCGCGCAGGGCTCCGTCGGCTTTCTGGGCTATGATATGCAGGGCATCATCGCTGGCGGTTACATTTTCGCTTTCCGCGACAAATTTCAGGTGCCCGGCGATATCATCGACAGTGATCCGCTTAAAATCATAGATCTGGCACCTGGAAAGTATGGTTGGGATGATCTTGTGCTTTTCCGTTGTGGCGAGGATGAACTTAGCGTAGGCCGGAGGCTCCTCAAGCGTTTTCAAAAATGCATTGAAGGCTGAAGTCGACAGCATGTGTACCTCATCGATGATATATACTTTATATTTACCAACCTGCGGTGGCACCCGCACCTGGTCTACGAGATTGCGAATATCTTCTACAGAGTTGTTTGAGGCAGCATCAAGCTCATGGATATTGAAAGAAATCGATTCATTGAACGAGGTGCACGACTCACAGGTATTGCAGGCTTCAATATTGTCTGAAATATTCTGGCAGTTAATGGTTTTAGCCAGGATCCTTGCACAGGTTGTTTTTCCCACCCCCCTGGGACCGCAAAACAAAAATGCCTGTGCCAGGTGCTGATTTCTGATCGCATTTTTAAGGGTAGTGGTGATAGATTTTTGCCCTATCACCGTATCAAAGGTGTCCGGCCTGTATTTCCGTGCAGAGACAACAAAATTTTCCATGTATGAATGCCTGATTTAGGAAGTCAAAAGTACAAAAATAACTGTAAGGGTTTCTGTGATTCTCAATAATCGAATATCGCATATCGAATGTCGTATATCAAATATCGTATATCGTATATCGTATATCGAATATTAACTTTAAGTACTCCAAGTACTCTAAGTACTTCAAGTACTTCTTTTGCGTTGCACTTAATACTACAAAGTATATCTTTGTGATCATGATCCTCATCTATACCCCCCAGGTCACCTCCCGTATCAGGTATATTTTCAAGCTTATCATAAGAGGGCTGCTAAAGGATGAACTCATTTTTACATCCGATACTGAAGAATTTATTGCGGCAGCCGGCCCAAGAATAAATTATTCCAAAGATCCTGATCTGGGTGGCTTGTTTATGGAGCCACATGGCCTGCTCGGCGAGAAAGAGATCCGGGTGCAGGATCTTGTATTCATTGAGGAAGAAGACCCGCCTGCCTTCTTCCCGGTATATCATAAAGATGCTTCGATGAAATTTGATCCTTTTGCGGCATCTTTTTACCTGGTTAGCAGATACGAGGAATACCTTCCTTTTGTTCGGGATGAATACGGACGTTTCCAGGCCAGGGAGAGCATAGCCTGGCAGATGGGCTTCCTTGATAAACCGATTGTTAACATCTGGGCCGAAAATATCGCTAAACTGATCGGGCAAAAGTGGCCTGACTGGAAACCGGGGCCTAAAGAATATCGCTTTATCCCAACCATCGACATAAATGCAGCATGGAAGTATAAACGGAAAGGTTTCTTCAGGACTGCAGCCGGCCTGACAAGTACCTTGCTGAGCGGTGAATTCAGTAATGCCATTGAGCGCCTGAAGGTTGTTGGTAACAGCATGCCTGATCCTTTCGAAACCTATGAAGAACAATTGAGCCTGCATAAAGAATACAAGCTGGAAACCATATATTTTGTCCTTTTCGCTGAATATGATAATAACGACAGGAATATCCCGGTGAATAACAGGCATCAGAAAACACTCATTAAAGGACTGGCAGACTATTGCCGGATCGGCATACATACATCCTTTGCTTCCCTGAAATCGTATGATAAACTTGATCAGGAATTCAAACGCCTTGCCGCTGTGTTGAATAAGGAGATCAATATTACGCGGCAGCATTTTCATGTTCTCAATATGCCGGTTACATACCGGAATTTTGTCAGCCGTGATGTTGAAAACGATTATTCGATGGGCTATGCGGTAATGCCGGGCTTCAGGGCCGGAATCTGTGATCCGTTTTATTTTTATGACCTGGATCTGGAGATTGAAACGAGTATGCTTGTCTGGCCTTATGCCATTGTGGATAAGGCCCTTGAACTGGGCTATGGCCTTGAAAAATCCTTCAAACCAATTATCGATAGTGTAAAAGCGGTGAGAGGCACCCTGATCACCCTGTGGAACAATGAATCCCTGCTGAAAGAGGAAAAGAATAATGTAGGCCTGGAGGCTTATGAAAAAATGATCCGGATGGCGATTGAATAAATAATCCGTCACTTCATAAAACGTATCTCATTAATCAAAGTATATTTGTCAGGATTTCTATAATTATGTTAAGAAGCTTGATCCTATATGCACGGTATTTCCTCTTTACGGTATTTTCCGCCGGGATCATATACCTGATCAAAGACTTTTACAGGTATTGCTTAAAGAGAAATCGTTATTTCAAGGGCCTGCATCCCGGTGAGAAGCAAAGAAAACTGGCCATCGCACATGCCGTAAACTGGCTGCTCAGGGCACAGTCAGCAAATCATGATGGTGGAATGGGATCTTTTCACCTGGTAAACAAGTGGACAGCCTCTTATCCCGAAACAACGGGTTATATCATACCTACACTGCTTCAATATGCAAGTGAGAAGAACGACAGCAATATCGCTGAGTCTGCGATCAGGGCTGCTGACTGGCTGGTGGAAATCCAAAGGCCACCCGGTGGATGGCAGGGTGGACGAGTAAATGAAAACAGGCCGCCCATCGTTTTCAATACTGCGCAGATCATCAGGGGAATGATCGCCGTTTACAAGATAACAAAAAGCCCAAAGCATATCGACAGTGCGATAAAAGCAGGTGACTGGCTCTGCAGTGTCCAGGATAAGGAGGGCACATGGACAAGGCATGCACTCATGAAGAGGGCCAGGGTTTACGACAGCTACGTGGATTTGCCTTTATTGATGCTCCACAAAGAAACAGGAATTGAAAAATTTAAGAACCATGCCATTCTCAACCTGAACTGGATCGTTGAAGAAAAGCAACTTGAAAATGGATGGTTTGAGGATTGTGATAATACCATTAAAAGAAACTACAAACCGATTCTCCACACCATTGCATATACGATCGATGGATTACTTGAATCAGGGATCTACCTGAATGACCGTAAATATATTGAAGCCGCTAAAAAGGCAGCGGATGTTCTGAAAGAAAAATTTGACAGGGATGGGTTTTTGCACGGTCGCTACGACAGGGACTGGAAAGGAAGCGAGCATATGATCCTGACGGGCTGTGCGCAGATGTCGATCGTATGGCAAAAAATTGCACATTACGCCGGTAATAAAACCTATGCTGAATCAGCCCGGAGGATGAATAGTTTGCTGGCTAATCTCCAGAAGAGAAATATCAGGAAGGAATCACATGATATCATGGGTGCAATGAATGGTTCATTCCCCCTCTGGGGAAGATATGAGCCCTTTGCATATCCCAATTGGGCTACTAAGTATTTTGCCGATGCTATGATGTTGGAAGAAAATCATGAATAAGAATACAGCTTTGAACAAAGAAGTACTTGCATACAGGCTCCGGGAGGCGTTTTTAAAATACAGGGACAGGACCGCCATACAAATTGGGAATCAGGCATGGACCTACGGGGACCTTCATCAAAAGGCCCTTACCATAAGTTATTCTATTCAGCAATCATCAGGCGGAGAAAATACCCCGGTAGCAATCTTAGGTACCAAAACTTTTATGACATATGCCGGCATATGCGGCAGTTTGCTGGCTTCGCGTGCCTATATGCCGTTAAACCTCAAGTTTCCCGCAAAGCGGAATTATAAAATGCTTGCTATGTCAGGGGCAAGGTGCATCATTGCAGATGAAGAATCTGAGAACATGCTCAGCCAGTTATTGATTGATGATTCGGTAAGCTACCGGATAGTGGTGGATTCAGATATGGCTAAGTGGTCTGCTGAATATCCCGAACATAAATTCATTTCCCTGACGGGCAATGACCCGGCATCCGGCACGGAGATCCATGCTCTTCCCGGAGATACTGCCTACCTGCTTTTTACTTCCGGGTCGACGGGCCTTCCGAAAGGAGTTCCGGTATCCAATGAAAATGTCTGTGCTTACCTTGATCACATGATGTCGGAATGGGAATTTAACGAAGACGACCGTTTCTCCCATACTTTTGACCTTACCTTCGACCTCAGCGTGCATGATATGATGGTGTGCTGGCTTTCCGGTGCCTGCTTATGCGTTCCTGAAGATGACTCCCCTTTCCGGCTTGCTTCCTATATCAGGGATAATAAGATCAGTGTTTGGTTCTCGGTTCCCTCGGTAGCGGTGCTGATGCATAAAATGCGCCTGTTGAACAAGGCTGCCTTTAACGGGCTGCGCATTAGCTTCTTTTGCGGGGAAGCCCTGCCTGCAGGAATTGCCGATCAATGGCTGGAGGCAGTTGGCGGAAAGGAAGTTGTGAACCTGTACGGACCCTCAGAGGCAACGATCGCCATCAGCGATTATAGCTGGAATGCTGAAAACAAAAAAAGCAAAAATGGAATTGTATGCCTCGGTAAGGCCTTCGATGGACAAAAATTTATGCTGATAGATATGGATACCCTCAAACCTGCGAGGGGGGAAGGCGAACTTTGCCTCGGAGGAAGCCAGGTGATCAATGCTTACCTGGATGATGATAAG
>DAOVZP010000043.1 GCA_030635045.1 Bacteroidota bacterium
AATAGCGCAATCGTTGTATCCATTGCTTCCCTAATAATCGCTTTTGTGGTTTATCTGATGGATATCTCATTTCAGACAGTACTGGAACAGTTCTATACACTTTTTTAAGTAGGTAGAGCTAATCTTTGTACAGTAAATTAATGTCGTTAGATAATAATCAATCCCACTGACACGAATGAGTGAGCAAGTAAAAAAGTGGTACGTAATACGAGCGATAAGTGGAAAAGAAAAGAAGGTAAAAGAATACCTTGAACACGAAATCGACCGTCTGAAATTACAGGACTATATTTCTCAGATACTGATCCCTACGGAAAAGGTATATCAGGTAAGGAAAGGGAAAAAAGTCAGTAAGGAAAGAAATTATTTTCCCGGGTACGTACTTATTGAAGCCGCACTTACGGGGGAGATTCCGCATATTATCAGGAATATTCCCAATGTTTTGGGGTTTCTGGGAACCAAAGGAGTGCCGGATCCGATCCGGCAGGCAGAAGTAAACAGAATACTCGGTAAAGTTGATGAACTTGCTGAACAGGGTGAAGAGGTAAATATTCCTTTCATCGTTGGTGAAACCGTAAAGGTTATCGACGGCCCTTTCAACAGCTTTAGCGGTATTATTGAGGAGATCAACGAAGAGAAGAAGAAGTTAAAAGTGATGGTGAAGATCTTCGGCCGTAAAACACCATTGGAACTCAGTTTTATGCAGGTTGAAAAAGAGTAGACCTGTTTTGTTAATCCATTAAGAGTACATTCAAAATGGCAAAAGAAGTTAGCGGACTTATCAAGCTACAAATCAGAGGAGGAACTGCAAACCCGTCACCTCCTATTGGTCCGGCGCTTGGTGCTAAAGGCATCAACATTATGGAGTTCTGTAAGCAGTTCAACGCCAGAACCCAGGACCAGGCAGGTAAGGTATTGCCAGTGATTATTTCGATTTATAAAGATAAATCGTTTGATTTTATCATTAAAACCCCTCCTGTTGCTGTTCAACTACTCGAAGCAGCCAAGATCAAAAAAGGTTCTCCGGAACCAAACCGTACTAAGATAGCAACTGTCACCTGGGATCAGGTTCGTACAATTGCTGAAGCTAAAATGGTTGATCTTAATGCTTTTAAAGTTGAATCAGCAATGAGGATGGTTGCAGGCACTGCCAGAAGCATGGGTATTAAAATTAAAGGCCCCTCTCCTTTTGTAAACCAAAAGTAGTTGGCTTGTTTAAGTCAGGTCTTATTAAAAACTATCTAAAACAAGTTAAGCGAAAATGGCTAAACTAACAAAGAAACAGAAAATAGCAAACGAAAGGTTTGACATTGATGGTATATATCCTATAGACGAAGCTGTAAAGATCGTAAAGGATATTTCCAAAGCAAACTTTGATGCTTCTGTTGATGTAAGTGTGAGACTTGGTGTTGATCCCAGAAAGGCTAATCAGATGGTCAGGGGAACAGTAACCTTGCCCCATGGTACAGGAAAAAAGATCAGGGTACTGGTACTTTGCTCCCCCGATAAGGAGGAAGAAGCTAAAGCTGCCGGAGCTGATCATGTTGGTCTTGACGATTATATTGAAAAGATCAAAAAAGGCTGGACCGACATTGACGTGGTAATTACCATGCCAAGCGTAATGGGAAAGGTTGGCCCCCTGGGTAGAGTGTTAGGCCCCAGAGGATTGATGCCAAATCCAAAAACAGGAACAGTGACAATGGATATTGCCAAAGCAGTTAATGATGTGAAGGCCGGTAAAATTGACTTTAAAGTCGATAAATACGGTATCATTCATGCAGCAGTAGGAAAGGTATCATTTGAAGAAGATAAGCTGCTTGAAAATGTGAATGAGATCCTTCTAACAATCCTTAAGCTGAAGCCCTCCTCCTCAAAAGGTACTTATATGAAAAGTGTAATTATTTCGAGTACCATGAGTGCAGGCGTGCAGATTGAACCAAAATCCATTATCACTTAATCTCTTTTGCAGAGAGGCTTAGAGCTATGAAAAAAGAAGAAAAAAACCAAGTAGTCGAATCATTGGCAGAAATGCTGAAGAACAACAATAACTTTTACATTGCTGATACTTCAGAATTAAATGCCGAAGATACTTCAGAGCTTCGTAGATTATGCTATAAGCGTGAAGTGACCCTCACGGTCGTTAAAAACACATTGCTTAGAAAGGCAATGGAACAACAGACCGACAAGGACCTGGAAGCACTTTATGAAATTCTTAAAGGGCCCACGTCTATTATGTTTGCAGAAGCCGGAAATGCACCGGCCAAGCTGATCAAGGAATTCAGAAAAACTTCTGAAAGACCGATCCTGAAAGGTGCATATATCGAGGAAATGACCTATATAGGTGATGAACAGCTCGACTTCCTGGTTGCTATCAAATCCAAAAATGAGCTTATCGGCGATATTATTGGATTGTTGCAATCACCTGTCAGCAACGTTATGTCTGCATTGCAGTCTGGCGGAAACATCCTTTCCGGTGTTGTAAAAACACTTTCAGAGAAATCTGAATAATGTAATTGTATAGAATTAGTATTAAATAAAAACCATTAAAAAAGATTAATAAAATGGCAGATCTGAAAAAATTTGCAGAAGAATTAGTTAATTTGACTGTAAAAGAAGTTAATGAGCTGGCAGAAATCCTCAAGGATGAATATGGCATCGAGCCTGCTGCAGCTGCAGCTGTTGTTGCTGCCCCTGGTGCAGGTGGTGGTGATGAAGCCGGAAGCGAAGAGCAAACATCATTTGATGTTATCATCAATGCCGCAGGCCAATCAAAACTGGCAGTTGTAAAACTGGTTAAAGAATTAACCAGCCTTGGACTGAAAGAAGCAAAAGAGCTTGTTGATGCAGCTCCAAAAGCTATCAAAGAAGGCGTAAGCAAAGATGAAGCTGAAGCCTTACAAAAACAATTAGAAGAAGCCGGAGCAGAGGTTGAAGTTAAATAAGGTCTCTTCTTAATAACGAAATTGACCTCTTCCGGAACCCTGTTCCTGGGAGCAGGTCAATTTCGCATTTTGTTCTTTAAAATATTTTTTGACTTCACTCCTGAGAAATCGGGATTAAAACCTTTATAACCTTGGCTGTAGAAAATTTCAAAAAAATCAATTTTGGAAAATCGAGGATACGAACAAAATATCCTGACCTGCTTGAGATTCAACTTAAGTCGTTCCGTGATTTTTTCCAATTAGACACCAATCCTGAAAACCGTGTAAACGAAGGATTGTACAAAGTATTCAGCGAAAACTTTCCTATATCCGATGCCAGGAACAACTTTGTACTAGAATTTCTCGACTATTTCGTCGACCCACCCAGGTATTCTATTGAAGAATGCATTGCCCGTGGATTAACGTATAGTGTGCCCCTCAAGGCAAAACTGAAACTCTATTGTACAGATCCTGAACATGAAGATTTTGAAACAATTGTACAGGATGTTTACCTGGGCATGATCCCGTATCTTACTCCAAAAGGTACTTTCGTGATCAATGGCGCAGAACGTATAGTTGTATCGCAGCTTCATCGTTCTCCGGGCGTATTTTTCGGAACTACCTTACACGCAAACGGTAGCCAGTTGTATTCTGCCAGGATTATTCCTTTCAAAGGATCCTGGATGGAGTTCACCACTGACATTAATAATGTGATGTACGCATACATCGACAGGAAGAAAAAATTACCTGTAACGACACTTTTGCGTGCTATCGGCTACGAAAGCGACAAAGAAATTCTGGAAATTTTCGATCTTGCAGATGAAATCAAAGTAAGCAAGACGGGTTTAAAACGTGTACTGGGCAGGCGTCTCGCGGCCAGGGTACTAAAATCATGGATCGAAGACTTCGTGGATGAGGATACAGGAGAAGTTGTATCAATCGAGAGGACAGAGGTGATCATCGACCGTGAAACAGAACTGGAAGCTGAACACATCGAAATGATCGTAGATGCAGGCATCAAGACTATCCTCCTTCACAGGGAAGATGTTTCAACCGGTGATTACTCTATCATCTTCAATACCCTGCAGAAAGATACAGCCAACTCCGAAAAAGAGGCTGTTGAATTTATCTACAGGCAATTACGAAATGCTGAGCCTCCTGATGAAGAAACTGCCCGTGGTATTATCGACAAGCTTTTCTTCTCTGATAAACGTTATGACCTGGGAGATGTTGGCCGTTACAGGATCAATAAAAAACTTGACCTTGAAACTCCTTCCGAAACCAAAGTGCTCACCAAGGAAGACATTATCTCTATTATCAAGCATCTGATCATGCTTGCCAATGCAAAGACAGACGTTGATGATATCGATCATTTGAGTAACCGTAGGGTAAGAACAGTTGGTGAACAATTGTATTCTCAGTTTGGTGTAGGCCTTGCCCGCATGGCCAGAACCATCAGGGAAAGGATGAATGTAAGGGACAATGAGGTCTTCACCCCCACCGATCTGATCAATGCCAAGACATTGTCGTCGGTTATTAACTCATTTTTTGGCACTAACCAGCTTTCCCAGTTCATGGACCAAACCAATCCATTGTCTGAAATCACGCATAAGCGCAGGGTTTCTGCACTTGGACCGGGTGGTTTGTCAAGAGAACGGGCAGGCTTTGAAGTCAGGGATGTACACTACACCCACTATGGTCGTTTGTGTACCATCGAAACCCCTGAGGGACCTAATATTGGTTTGATTTCCTCCCTCTGTGTGTATGCAAAGATCAATAAGCTGGGCTTCATAGAAACCCCATACAGAAAAGTAGTCAATGGTAAGGTTGATATGAATGAACCACCAATCTACCTTTCTGCAGAAGAGGAAGAAGATAAAATTATTGCACAGGCGAGTACTTTACTTGAGGATGATGGTTCTTTCGTCAGAGACAGAGTAAAAGTACGGTATCAGGCTGATTACCCGATCATTGAAAAAACTAAAGTTGACCTTATCGACAGTGCTCCGAACCAGATCGCATCTATCGCAGCATCTCTGATCCCCTTCCTGGATCATGATGATGCTAACAGGGCCCTTATGGGATCCAATATGATGCGCCAGGCGGTACCACTGATGAGGCCTGAAATGCCACTGGTAGGAACAGGAATTGAAGAGGATGTGGCAAAGGATTCACGTGTGCTGATCAATGCCGAAGGCGATGGTATCGTTGAATATGTCGATGCCGATGAGATCGTGATCCGCTACTCAAGGATGGAAGAGGAAAAACTGGTAAGCTTCGACGATGACATCAGAAAATACAAGCTGACCAAGTTCCAGAGGACTAACCAGAATACCAGCATTAACTTAAGTCCCATCGTAAAGAAAGGCGACAAAGTTATAAAAGGCCAGGTATTGTGCGAAGGTTATGCCACTCAGAAGGGAGAACTGGCCCTTGGACGAAACATGATGGTGGCTTTCATGCCCTGGAAAGGATATAACTTTGAGGATGCCATCGTGATCTCAGAACGCGTTGTTCGTGAAGATATCTTCACATCCATCCATATCGAAGAGTTTACTCTCGAGGTAAGGGATACCAAACGCGGTGTTGAGGAACTCACAAACGACATTCCTAATGTAAGTGCAGAAGCTACCAAAGACCTTGATGAAAACGGACTTATCAGGGTTGGTGCAGAAGTATCTGAAGGAGATATACTTATTGGTAAGATCACCCCTAAAGGGGAAAGTGATCCTACACCGGAGGAAAAACTGCTCCGGGCCATCTTTGGCGACAAGGCAGGTGATGTTAAGAATGCATCCCTGAAAGCTCCTCCTGCCATGCAGGGTGTTGTGATAGATAACAAGCTTTTCTCACGATCGATAAAAGACAGGAAGTCCAAGGCAAAGGAAAAAGATGTTATCGATGCGCTGAACGAGGCCTTTAACAAGGAAATTGGTGAAGTCAAATCCAAGCTTGTTGACAAACTTACCGTACTGGTCAGTGGAAAAACCTCACAGGGGGTAAGCAACAACTTCAAGGAAGTGCTCATTCCTAAAAAGGCAAAATTCACACAGAAAGCACTCTTAGCCGTCGATTATATTACAGTTAATCCAAGCAAATGGACTACTGATAAGGCTAAGAACGAGTTGATCAAACAGGTGATCAATAACTTCAATATTAAGTACAAAGAGATCCTCGGTGAATATAACCGTAAGAAATTCGTTGCCACCGTTGGTGATGAACTTCCAACCGGCATTATTCAAATGGCCAAGGTCTTTGTTGTGAAGAAACGTAAGCTCAAAGTAGGTGACAAGATGTCGGGACGTCATGGTAACAAGGGTATCGTTGCCAAGATTGTAAGGCAGGAAGATATGCCATTTCTCGAAGATGGTACGCCGGTCGATATTGTCCTCAACCCATTGGGTGTACCTTCACGTATGAACCTGGGGCAGATCTATGAAACTGTGCTTGGCTGGGCCGGAACTAAGCTTGGAGAACGTTATCTTACTCCTATTTTCGATGGTGCAAGTGCAGACCAGATCACCGATCTTGTAAAGAAAGCCGGATTACCCGAGAATGGCAAGGTTTTTCTGCATGATGGTGAAACCGGAGAGAGGTTTGACCAGCCTACAACTGTTGGCTATATCTACATGTTGAAACTTCACCATATGGTGGATGACAAGATGCATGCAAGGTCGATCGGGCCATATTCACTTATCACTCAGCAACCACTTGGCGGTAAAGCCCAGTTTGGTGGCCAGCGATTCGGTGAGATGGAAGTATGGGCAGTTGAGGCCTTTGGTGCCGCCAATGTCCTCCAGGAGATACTGACTATAAAATCTGATGATGTCCAGGGAAGGGCTAAAGCATATGAAGCCATTGTAAAAGGCGAAAATATGCCTGTACCGGGCATCCCGGAATCATTTAATGTGCTCATTCATGAGCTCAGAGGCCTCGGTCTGAACGTAACCTTCGAGTAAGGTGAGTTTAGCCGGCAGAGTTAATTTTTTAATCGTTTACAATAATATCTGATATATATGGCATTCAGAAAAGACAGTAAAATTTCAAGCAATTTTTCTAAGATCTTAGTAAGCCTTGCTTCACCTGAATCCATCCTCGAAAGGTCGTATGGCGAAGTGTTAAAGCCGGAAACGATCAATTACAGGACATATAAGCCTGAACGCGACGGTTTATTCTGTGAGAGGATATTCGGCCCGGTTAAAGACTGGGAATGTCACTGTGGAAAATACAAACGCATCCGTTATAAAGGGATCATCTGCGACCGCTGTGGCGTTGAAGTAACTGAAAAGAAAGTCAGAAGGGAACGTACAGGGCACATCCAGCTTGTTGTACCCGTGGCTCATATCTGGTTTTTTAAATCCTTACCTAATAAAATTGGTGCCCTGCTGGGTCTTCAGACCAAAAAGCTCGACACAATTATTTATTATGAACGATATGTGGTCATCCAGCCTGGTATTAAAGAGCAAGATGATATCAACGTCATGGATTTTCTCACTGAAGAAGAGTACTTTGACATTGTTGAGAACCTTCCGGCTGAAAACCAATACCTTGATGACAGTGATCCAAACAAGTTCATTGCAAAGATGGGCGCCGAAGCCATTCACGACCTGCTTGCAAGACTTGACCTTGACAAAATATCCTATGAATTGAGGCATAAGGCCAATACCGAGACATCCCAACAGAGAAAGCAGGATGCTTTGAAAAGGTTGCAGGTCTTTGAAGCATTCAGGGATTCCAGGAACAGGATCGAGAACAGGCCGGAGTGGATGATAGTAAAAGTAGTGCCGGTGATCCCACCCGAATTACGTCCGCTTGTACCACTTGATGGTGGCAGGTTTGCAACCTCTGACCTTAATGACCTCTACAGAAGGGTCATCATCAGGAATAACAGGTTGAAAAGACTGATCGAGATCAAAGCCCCCGATGTGATCATGCGTAACGAAAAACGTATGCTCCAGGAAGCTGTTGACTCCTTATTTGATAATTCAAGAAAAGCTAATGCCGTTAAAACTGATTCGAACAGGGCTCTTAAATCTCTGTCTGACAGCCTGAAAGGCAAACAAGGACGTTTCCGTCAGAACCTGCTCGGTAAACGTGTTGACTATTCAGGTCGTTCTGTGATCGTTGTTGGCCCGGAGCTTAGCCTTAATGAATGTGGCATACCAAAAGCAATGGCAGCCGAGCTTTTCAAACCATTTGTTATCAGGAAGCTCCTTGAAAGAGGTATTGTCAAGACTGTTAAATCAGCAAAGAAGATCGTTGACAGGAAAGATCCTGTTGTATGGGATATTCTGGAAAGCATCCTGAGAGGACACCCGGTCATGCTAAACCGTGCCCCTACCCTTCACCGTTTGGGTATACAGGCTTTTCAGCCTAAGCTCATCGAAGGTAAGGCCATTCAGTTGCACCCTCTTGTATGTACAGCGTTCAATGCTGACTTTGACGGTGACCAGATGGCTGTGCATGTGCCCCTGGGCAATGCAGCTATCCTTGAGGCACAGATACTCATGCTGGCATCTCACAACATCCTGAATCCTGCCAATGGTGCACCTATTACAGTACCTTCACAGGACATGGTACTCGGACTTTATTATCTGACAAAGTCAAGAAAGAGCACCCGGCAAAAGCCTGTCAAAGGTGAGGGAATGAGATTTTACTCTCCGGAGGAGGTGATCATTGCCTATAACGAAAAGCAAGTTGACCTGCATGCAATCATCAGTGTAAATATTGAAAATTACAAGGATGGTGAAAAAGTGCCCGAAATCATTGAAACTTCAGTTGGAAAGGTACTCTTCAACCAGGAAGTGCCTGAAGGTTATCCATACATCAACCAGTTGCTGACCAAGAAAGCGCTGAGGGATATTATCGGTGATGTTCTTATCCATACAGGAACTGCAGCAACGGCTAAGTTCCTTGATGACATCAAGAACACCGGATTCCAGATGGCATTTAAGGGAGGTTTGTCGTTTAACCTGGGTGATGTACTGATCCCTGATGCCAAAACCGAACTCATAGCAAGTGCTAATGCTGAGGTTGACGAAGTGGTGAATAACTACAACATGGGTTTCATCACCAACAACGAACGTTATAACCAGATCATTGATATCTGGACAAATACAAATAGCAAGCTTAACCATACATTGATGGAGATACTCTCCAATGATGATCAGGGCCTCAACACTCTACAAACAATGATTC
>DAOVZP010000286.1 GCA_030635045.1 Bacteroidota bacterium
AAGGCAATCATGAGGCCATTGGCATTGGTACGATCGTCGGCTCTGCCTTGTTCAACATCCTGGTAATAATAGGGGTGGTAATGTACATTCGCAGAAATGCAAAGTTGGTATGGCAACCCATATTCAGGGATATTGTTTTCTATATCCTGGCAATTCTTTTGCTGGCATATACTTTTTATGCCGGGGAGATAAGCCTGCTGAGCGGTTTATTGTTGGTGGGAACTTACTTCTTGTACCTGATCGTGGTTTACTATTGGAAACGTATTTCTTCTTATGAGGATATTGAAGATGAACCGGTGAAGAAAATGGGGATCGATAAAGATGAGCCTGCCTTGCTGAAGAGAGGTTTTCGTAATTTCAACCTCTTTGCATCCCGGTATCAATTCGTAGTATTTACTGTGTCTGTTGCATTGATCAGCCTGCTCAGCTGGGTACTGGTCAAAAGCGCTGTCGGCATTTCTGCTGCATTGGGCATCCCTGAATTGCTGGTCGGCATTACCATTGTTGCTGTGGGTACATCGGTGCCTGACCTCATCTCTTCAACGATCGTTGCGCGCCAGGGACGTCCGGGCATGGCAATAAACAATGCCATCGGATCCAACACTTTTGATATACTTATCGGCCTTGGATTGCCCTTTCTGCTTTATGTTCTTATTAAAGGCGAAGGCTTCGGGCTGCTAAGCACCGACCTGTATGTTTCAATAGGTATTTTGCTTTCCTCCTCAGTCATTTTGTTGTTTTTCTTTCTCCTGGGGGGATGGCGATCCTCAAGGCCGGTCGGGATTGTTTTGATCATCCTCTACCTGGTTTACCTCGGCCATGTGATCTGTACCAGCAGTTGTTAAAGTTCCTTTCCGGCTATAATGTAATGGAAGCCCAGGTTAAATATCAGCCCGGCATTGTGGGAGGGATCATAATTGCCATCCAGGTTTTTTAATTGATAGGCAGAGGCATTAATATCGGTCACGCCGTAGTAAAATCTGGCTCCGGCAGAAACGTAGATCATTTCTTCGATAATGAAGATGTCGGCACCAAGGTCAAGAACTATGGCTACGTCCATGCTGTTGTAACGGTCTTTAATATCTTTAGCACCGGCATCAAACATCTTTCCGTCTTTATCTGCTATCTGCTTATGGAAATCCTCACCATTAATAGTATATTCCTGTTCGGCGCTTTGCAGGAAGCAGAATTGAGGCCCGACGAGCAGCCTGAACCTTGCCCGGCTTTCTCCATAGGAGTACTTGAAGAATATCGGTACGTTGAGATATTGCATGCTTACCTCCCTTTTTATCTCGTCATGACCCCATGTGTCAAAGTATTTTTGACCCTGGCTGGTGGTCTCTATCTCAATAAACAGACCGATATTGCTGCTGAAATTGTAACCTGCCTGCAGGCCAAACGCAGGGCCGCAGGTATATTCATAATCCATCTCTTTCAGACCGTAGTTGTTCTGGTTAATGATCCAGCTACTTCCATATCCACCCTGAAGCCCGATCTCAAAATGTTTGTCTTTTTGTGCTGTCGCTGTGGCTATGGTCATGCCAATGATCATCAGCGTGATAAGTGTTCTTAGTTTCATAATTTATTTTTTATTATAATTTGGGTTTTGGTATATACCGGTCGCTTTGATCAGAAACCGGTATTTTTCGGAGGTAAATATACATAATTCTGAATCTCTTGTTTGCAGTTCATGCTAAAAAATGCAAACGGCAGTCTCAAACATACCATTCGTTAAGCAGGATGGTGATCAAAAAGATTATATTAAGGGATCTTGTAAATTGTTATAAATTTGCGCCTTATTAATCATTGAAAATATATACCATGATGAAAAACGTATTATCCAGACTCCGCACGAAGGTCCTGATTGTGATCTTTCTTGCCGGGGCATTAGCAAATTCAAACACAATGGCACAAAAGCAGATCCCTCTTGAAGATTTTTTCAAGAATCCCGAAAAGACTTATTTCCAGATCTCGCCTGACGGGAAATATTTCTCTTACACAGCTCCTTATGAGAATAGGATGAACATTTTCGTTCAGAAGATAGGAAGCAAGAAAGCAACCAGGCTCACCAGCGAAACCGATCGTAGCGTTGCAGGCTATTTTTGGGCAAACAAGGATCGTATCCTTTATCTCAAAGATGATGGCGGGGATGAGAACTTTGCCTTATACGGTGTAGATAAGAATGGTAAAAACCTTAAATGCCTCACCTGTTTTGAGGATGTCAGGACCCAGATACTCGATGAGCTGGAAGATATTCCTGATGAGGTTATTATCGGACTCAATAAAAGAAATCCACAGGTGTTCGATCCGTATCGCCTGAACATTGTAAGCGGTGAGATGACCATGCTGGCAGAAAATCCTGGTAACATCATGGGATGGATGACCGACCATAAAGCGAACTTGCGTGCAGCATTCGCCCTTGTTGACGGTGTAAACACACAGATCCTGTACAGGGATAACGAGGATGAGGAATTCGAAGCTGTACTTACAACAAGCTTCAAGGAAGATATCAGCCCTGCATTCTTTGATTTTGAAAACAAGAATGTATATGCCACTTCAAACCTTGGACGCGACAAGTCTGCCGTGGTGCTGTTTGACATAGCCAATGGCAAGGAACTTGAAGTCCTTTATGAAAATGTAGATTATGATGTAAGCAGTGTTCACTACTCAAGAAAAAGGCAGGTGATCACTTCAGCCTCCTACACTTCCTGGAAAAGGGAGCGTAACTTCTTCGATGAGCAAACAAAGAAATTATTTGCACGGCTTGAGAAAGACCTTGGTGAATACGAAATTGCCATCACTGGAATGAATAAAGCGGAGGATATGTATATCATTCGCACATACAGCGACCGCTCACTCGGCGCATACTATTTGTATGATCTGAATAATGATAAGATCGAGAAGATCCATGATGTTAGTCCCTGGATCGATGAAAATGAGATGGCAAATGTATACCCCATTAAATATACTGCACGTGACGGCCTTGTGATCAACGGATATCTGACCCTTCCTAGGGGTCTTACCATGGAAACAGCCAAAGACCTGCCGGTAGTTCTTAATATACATGGTGGGCCATGGGCACGCGACAGCTGGGGCTTTAATCCCGAGGTGCAGTTCCTTGCCAATCGTGGATATGCGGTCTTGCAGATGAACTTCAGGGGTTCCACCGGTTATGGCCGCGAATTCTGGGAAAAGTCATTCAAACAATGGGGTTTGACTATGCAGGATGATATTACCGATGGTGCTTACTGGCTGATCAACGAAGGCATTGCCGACAAAGACAAGATCGCTATTTACGGCGGAAGCTATGGTGGATATGCTACCCTGCAGGGTATTGTTGTCACTCCTACGCTTTATGCCGCAGCAGTTGACTATGTGGGCGTTTCCAATCTCTTCACATTCCTGGAGACCATACCACCTTACTGGAAGCCG
>DAOVZP010000040.1 GCA_030635045.1 Bacteroidota bacterium
TATAATATTTTTCGTCCTGATCTCTATTGATTTACAACAAAAGCTGTCCAATGAAGCATATCGATACCTCCAAATTATCACGTGACGAATGCTGGGGTGTGCAGATCAATGGTATCAATCATTGCAAAAACTGTACCTGGGCCGGCACCTCCGCCTGTGAAGGGAAGGATATTGTACAAACAGGAAAGAACCATCTAGGATACCGTATCGGGGAAGATGGCATAGTGGATCAATAAGCCGTTAACAAAATTTCAGTCCCGGTTTTAGGAATTTTTTAGGATGAAGAAGCTTTTTCTTCATGTAAACAAGGGAAGCATTCAGATTATCCGCAGCCTTATCGCTTATGCCTTCTTTAAATTCCCATTCGAAACCTTTAATGTGCAATAACAAAACAAGGGGTTTTTTATCGAATAGCTCCTCACATAGTTTGACGATATAAGCGGGTGAAGCTGCATGGGTGGTAAATGAAACCCCGGAAGTGCCATCGACCTTGCTGAGGCAGAAGTCATCAATCTCTTCTTCTGAAGCGTCAGCAAAGATGACAAGATCCATATCGGCAATGGCTTCAGCATCTTCAATGTTGAGCTGATAATTGCTATCGAAGGAAAAGTCGTGCAGCCCCTCGACAGCCACCCATTCCCGGATCCTGTTCACAAAGGCATTTCCGAGGCCATCATCCTGTCTGCCCGGATTTCCGTATCCGTAAATCAGTACTTTCAATTTTTCTCAGGTTCTTTTTTTATCGATCAGGTTATTGGATGCATCATAAAGTGATATTTCCAGTGGCATTTGTCCAAGAGCATGTGTAGCACAGCTCAGACAAGGGTCATAGGCTCTGATGGCCACTTCCACTGCATTCATCATTGGCTCGGTGATCTCGGTATGACCGTTCATCCAACTCTTCGCCACCCTGTTCACCGACTGGTTCATGGGTTCGTTATTGTTGGTGGTGGAAACGATCAGGTTTGCCATGGTAATCTGATCTTTTTCATTAACCCTGTAGTGGTGGAACAAGGTACCACGTGGTGCCTCGATGACTCCTACACCTTCAGGCTGTCTTGCACCTTTTGTGGTAAGTTCACCCGTGAGGAGATCAGGATCATTAAGCAATTCTTTCATCATCTCTGCTGCGTGAAGGATCTCTATCAGCCTTGCATAATGGAAATGCATACACATGTCGTTTGGCTTGCCATTGGTAACTGCTTTATATTCTTCAAACTCTTTTTGAGCAAGCGGACTGGGAATAAAATCACATGTATTTAAGCGTGCCAGAGGTCCAACCCTGTACCATCCTTTTTCTTTACCAAGATGTTTAAGGTATGGGAACTTCATGTAACTCCACGAACGCACTTCCTCTTCGATGTATTCGTTATAATCCTGATAATCGACATCGTCAAGGATCCTGTTACCTTCATTATCAACTGCACGAAGAACACCATGATAAAGGTCGAGTGCACCGTCCTTGCGTACAATGCTGAGGTGGTTCGACGGGAATTGTGCAAAGTTGTCAATAAACTCTTTATGCTCTTTATAATAGCCCTTGAAGAAATCGAGTGCACCCTGTGCCCAGGTGATCATATGCTCAATATTGAGCGGATCGGGACCATTCAGGAATGACTCTCTTTCAGCGGGGTCGAGATGCCTGTTGATACCGCCCGGGATCGCACCTGTTCCATGGATCTTTTTACCGGCAGTGGCACGTATGATCTCCTGTCCGTATTTACGCATCATCACGCCCTGTACGGCAAGGTCTTTATGCATCAGTGCCACACCGATCACATTCCTGATCGCCGGGTCACCGTCGATGCCGAAGAGCAGGTCGGGTGATACCAGGTGGAAAAAATGAAGGGCATGTGACTGGAATATTTGTCCGTAGTGCATCAGGCGACGCATTTTTTCACCTGTGGGTGTAAGCCCGTCGCCGGTGCCTGCGCCAACGACCACATCAAGAGCTTTCGCGGCAGCGAGGTGGTGGCTGACAGGACAAATACCGCAAAGACGCTGTACGAGTACGGGGGCTTCCCAGTAAGGCCTGCCCTGCACGAAACGTTCAAAACCCCTGAATTCTACTATATGTAACCTGGTTTGAGAAACATTGTTCTGATCATCCAGGTGTACGGTAACCTTACCGTGTCCTTCCACTCTGGTTACCGGTTCTATGGTTATTTTCTGTGACATATTACTATCTCCTTTTAATCAAATTTTACAACTTCATAAGGTAATTTCAACTCATCACCTGTTACAAGCGCCACAAGCGCATTCCAGATGAGATCGGCCCTTGGCGGGCATCCCGGCAGATAATAATCGATCTTAACGATCTCGTGGCAGGGATATACTTTATCAAGTATCATTGGTAATTCATCATCATTCGGCAGTATCTGCTCCTTGTTCAATCCAACGGTTGGCCCGTCGAGATATGCTTCACGGATACATTCCTCCACCGGGATTCCGTTCCTGAGTGCAGGTAAGCCGCCCATTAGGTCGCATTCACCCAGGGAAAAGAGTATCTTGCAAGTCTTCCGGACGTTCTTCGAAATATGTATATTCTCTCTGTTACAGCATCCGCCTTCGATCAAGCCAATGTCACACTGCTTTGTGAAAGTCTTGATATCATCGATCGGAGATTTATTAAATTCAACCAGCTCGATCAGTTCCAGGATCCTTTCGTCAATGTCAAGAAGTGACATATGGCATCCGAAACAGCCGGCCAGAGATGTTGTTGCTACTACTGGTTTGCTCATTATCTGGTCTCCTTTTTATTATTTGTTTTCAATTTCACTACCGATGGGCTCTTTGTCGTATTTACGCTCGCCGATAGGTTCATAATAACCACGCTCTTTCTTGAGTATCGCGCCAACAGGGCAGATATCCATCGCTGCCAGTGCTTCAGCTTCAGTAAGCTGTGAAGCCAGTTCGGTGTCGAGCTCAATGTGAAGGTTTTCACCACCCCTGCTGTTGAATGCAAAGACATGTTTACCATCTTTTATAACACCACGCACACAACGCTTGCACATGATGCAGCGATTCCTGTCGTGATAGATGTATTTGCTGTCGGCATTCACGCCCTTTTCAGGGAATTCATACGGAAAGCGCGGTACCATCATCTGGTAGCGATAGCCTAAGGCCTGCAATTCACAGTTCCCGCTCTTTTCGCAAGCAGGACAGAAATGATTACCGGCCACAAACATGATTTCTATGATGGCTTTTCTCATTTCCTCGAGCTCCGGAATATTGCTTTCTATGTGCATTCCGTCTACAGCCGGTGTGCTGCAAGCGGTCATGTTGCGCCCGTTCACCTGAATATTACAAATGCGGCAGGAACCGGCAGGCTTAATGCCATCAACATGACAAAGAGAAGGTATAAAGATGCCATTTTCCTTAGCAGCATCAATAATGCTTGTCCCGTCTGTGGTCCAGCATTCTTTACCATCTATGTGTATTTTGATCTTGTCGTTCATATTGTTAGGTCTTTCAGATTCTTAATAAGATTAATGTACATTTGGTACCCTGTCAACATATTTACATGAAGCTTCAACAGCTTTGTCCATATCAAATTCGGAAACAAATTCATCATCGGTTTTGACGAGCGCTTCGTACAATGGACGGAAGTTATCGATTGTGGTCATGATCGGGTTAGCAGCAGTTTGTCCCAGGCCGCAACGATTGGCCTGCTTCATATACTTGCTCCAGTCGTACAATTCATCGATATCATTCATGGTACCGAATCCGTTCATAAGCTTAAGGAGCTTATTCTTCAGGATCACAGTCAGTGAACGGCATGGAGCGCATGAACTGCATGATTCATCAATAAAGAAATCCATATAGTTAAGGGCTACTTCTTTGAGCAGGTCACGGTCTTTGCCGATCACGATCATGGCACCTCCTGTCGGGAGTTGCTCGAACGAAATCTTTTGATCGAATTTGTCAGGGCCAATACAAACACCTGAAGGGCCGGCAACCTGGACTGCCTGGACGGAGTCGGCATCTACCATTTCAAGCATTTCGTTTACGGTCATTCCGTATTCAACTTCATATACGCCGGGCTTCCTGCAGTCACCGGAGACGCTGAGCACCTTGGTGCCTGCTGATTCCTCCGTACCTATCGCCCTGAACCAGTCAGCACCGTGGAGAATGATCTTCACTACCGTACTGAGGGTTTCTACATTATTAACTACAGTTGGTTTATTATGATATCCAGCCTGTACCGGAAACGGAGGACGGTTACGCGGTTCGCCACGCTTGCCTTCCATTGATTCGATCAGCGCAGATTCTTCACCACAAACGTAGGCACCGCCTCCCATCTGGATACGGATATCAAAGTTAAATCCTTCCGAACCGAGAATCTTATCGCCAAGAAGGTTATCATCTCTCATTTTTTGCAAAACATCTTCCAGGTATGCTTTCAAATAGTTGTACTCTGCCCTGAGGTACAGAAAGCCCTCTTTGGCATCGATCGCATACGCTGCAATGGCCATACCTTCGAACAATTGCTCCGGCATTTCAGTAAGCAGCACCCTGTCCTTAAAAGTACCGGGCTCTCCTTCATCCGCATTGCAGACGAGGTAGCTGACATCACCGTTCGACTTGCGGCAGAATTCCCATTTTAACCCGGCCGGGAAACCGGCACCTCCCCTGCCACGCAGGTTTGAGCTTTTTACGGTTTCTATCACAGCCTCACGGGTAATGTTGACAGCCCTCTTAAGGGCAGAACCAACTTCATACTCGAGGCAGAGCACAGAGCCTTTTTGCATCCGGCAATTGCTGTTTACCATTGACTTGATAAGATCGTCGGAGTTCCTGCCGTCGCCGGTTTGTCCAACCATATCGTTTACATCTTTACCGGCTTTAAACCCGGCTACGAGCTCCTTAACCTTAGAGATTGTGAGGTTTGTAAAGGGTACACCATTGATGAGGGCTGCAGGCTCCTGGTCGTTCATGCCAATATCTGAGGTTTCGAAAAGCCCAACCAATCCGTCTTCACTGACAGATCCGAATTTGGTACCGGCTTCATCTTCAAACGCTCTGGCAATTTCATCACTACCCATCATTTTAGCCACAACACTGTCGTTGAGATAAACAGTGTATTCTCCTGTTGGCTCATAGGTAAAGAAGTGATAAAACGACAAAGTCTGCTCGACATCAACCTTCGACATGTTCAGCTGTCCGGCGAGGACCTCAATTGCTTCCGCCGGAATGCATTTGAACTCCGCCTGGATATCGAGGAGAATATCCATCAAACGCGTTCTGTCATCATGGTAGTTCCTGATGATGTTTTGCACTTTATCTTTCATATAATCAACACTTTAGTAATGCGTTATTGAATTATTTAGTTTATTTGTTAATTATTTAACAACGCAAAATTAAACTGTTTTTTTAAATGAGCAATAGGTGTGAAGAATTTAGAACGATTTCAAATTATTCTAATAGATATATACATACTACTATAATTGTATAAATAGGTGAAAAAAACTTAAACCTTTGAGGTATTGATGGGGTTGTTGCTGGTTGCTGGGGGCTGGATGCTGGATACTGGATACTGGATGCTGGATGCTGGATACTGGATAACTTCAAACTTTAGCTCACTTTAGCTCACTTTAGGCACTTGTTACTGGTCAGGAGTTGGTGAAATAAGCAATCTCTTCAAGGAAAGTAAGCATGTCCACATTACGTACAAAAACATTATCCGGAACGGCAAGATGCTCAGAGGTATAATTCAGGATCCCTTTGATGCCGGCATCGAGCAGGATCGGCAGGATATCATTTACATCTTCCGGTGGAATGGCGAGGATAGCAATAGTTGTATCATGTTGTCTGACATAGTCAGGCAGATTGGTGATGCTGCTGCATGAGATGCCCTCGCAGGAATGATTGATCTTGGCGGGGTCAATGTCGAAAGCAGCAGCGACATCCAGCCTGGCATTGGAATCCTTCAGGTATTTCACCAATGACATACCAAGCCGTCCGAGTCCGACCAGAATAATGTTTTGTTCCGGCCTGTCAATCTTTTCCGAAATCTTATCGATCAGTGCCGTGACACTATATCCCTTCCTCCTGTCGCCTGATATCCCCAACAACATGAGGTCATGCCTTACCTGCACAGCTTTGACATCCAGCATGCGCGCGAGGTCATGTGAAAAGATGTATGGCTCGTCCAGATACTTATATTTCTCCAGAAGCCTTCTATACTGACTCAGGCGGACCACTGTATTCCCCGGAAGATCATTTTCCATTGCTGCAGATATTGGTTTTTACACCAACAAAATTAGGATTTCGCCTGAATTTTCAAAATTTTGATAAAAACATGAATATTTTTATGGATAATAGGCTGCTTCTTTGTATATTTATAATTCATTGTCAAAGCTTTAAGTAAAACCACAGGCACCTCATGAAGCTTGCAGAAAAATACCTGAAAATATTATTATGGCTGATCGCCATACACTCCCTTACGGTTGCCTTTCTTCTTATCTGCCTGGGGGAAAATGGCATACTATATTTCGGATTCCCTTCGGGCAATAAATTCTTCCAGGTCCAGGGCGGTGTCTTTCATATTGTGATGAGCGTGGCCTACGTTTTTGCTGCATTGAATACAGGCAACAGCAGGCTCCTTATCATCTTCATTATCACGGCTAAGTTCATAGCCACAGTATATCTGCTTATCTACTATTTCCTGTTTGATCCGCTTATTACCATTTTGCTTTCGGGCATTGCCGACGGACTGATGGGGCTTGCCGTACTGTTACTCTGGCAGAAGTTCTCACATGAATTAATCAATAAGGGGGCTGATGGCTGACACAAAGGAACAGATCATTGTGACCGGCGCATCCGGTTTCATAGGAAGGAACCTTCTTTCCTCAATGAGGGAGAAGTATCATATTTTTTGCATTGCCAGGAGGTCGGGGCGCGAAGCAGAGATCCCGTTCCATGCCAACATAGAATGGATACAGTGGGACATTTCCAACGAAGCAGCCATTGCAGACATTGCATTTTATATAAAGGAACGCGGGGGGGCTTCTTTTGTGGTCCACCTTGCAGGATATTACGATTTTGATTACGATGAGAAGCCCGAATACTATCACACCAACGTGCAGGGGACTAAAAATGTGCTGGAGCTTGCACGCCTGGTAAGGGTCAGAAGATTCATCTTTGCCAGCTCACTGGCAGCATGTTCGTTCGGACATCGTAAGCTTGTCATCGATGAAAGCAGCCCTGCCAATGCCAGGTTTGCCTATGCGAGGAGCAAAAAGGCAGGAGAGCAGCTTTGCACAGAATACGCTGAACATTTTTCCGTTAGCATCATCCGCTTCGCGGCCATATTTTCCGATTGGTGCGAATATGCCCCTTTATATAAGTTATTTACCACATGGCTGTCGAGGCTCTGGAACAGACGCTTCCTGGCCGGGAAAGGTGATTCGGCCATCACCTATTTACACATCTATGACCTGATCCGTTTACTGGAAACCATTATTGCAAAAAGCAAAGCCCTGAAACAGCTCGACACCTATATTGCCAGTCCTGATGGATCCGAGTCGCAGCTGGCTCTATACCGTTCTGCAACAAGGGAATTTTTCGGAAGAAATATCAGGCCATTCATGATATCCAAGATCATGGTGTATGTATGGATGCTGCTACGCACAGCAGTTTGGAAATCAGGCCTGGCAGGGAAGCCTTTCGAGCGCCTGTGGATGTTCGGATATATCGACAAGCGCATGAAAGTAGATGCCGCCAATACCAGGAATGAACTGGGTTGGGCCCCTACCCCACGCTACAGTATAATCCGAAGGATGATCTTCCTTATGGTAAATTTCAAAAACCATCCCGAGGAATGGTACAACAAGAATGAGGCTGCCTTAAAATCCAAGTCGTACAGGCCAAACCTTATCCTGTATGAAAAACTTTTACTGGAAAAAGAACAAATGATCGAGTCGATAACGAATAAGCTCATCAGGCAGGAAGCAGCAAAAGCGATCACAGCTTACAAGCGAATGAAAGAAGAAGATGTAATGAGCCTGGTAAGCACGATTTATCATCTTCTTCTGGCATCAGTCAGAAGCGGCGACCGAAGTTTCATTATTAAATATGTTGATGATGTTGTAGTGGAAAGGTTTGCTGCTGGTTTTACAGCAGCAGACATGAATGTGGCAATAGACCTTATTAATACTGAAGTGGTTGCTTCTCTTTTCGCTGATGACAATACCAGGAAAATGCAATTATACATCCATGATTACATTGAAATATCAATGCAAGTGGCCCGCGATTACGTAGAAGAAATATTTGAAGACCTCGAGAAAAAGATCTCACCCGAAAAACGTTCGGCATCCATCTCACTGCCCTATTATAGAAAACAGCAGAAGCTCATCCGCAAGCTCAGCAGGCCCTTCCAGGAATATACCCGGGAGAGGTCAAAGAAGGAAGACAAGAAGGATGATGGGGATTTTAGCATATATGATATGAAGTAGTCGAAATCAGAAATCAGATACCAGAAATCAAAAATTGGAATTTCACCCAGCACCCGGCACTCGGCACTCAGACAGACTATTCACAACAAGTGCTTTCCTGCACCATGCCGGCAATTGTACTGAATATTTCGCCATACCTTTCCTGCAATGGCTCCGTCAATTCTTCACCGAATTCCCTATCTTCCAATATTTCAATGGCAATGATCCTGATCCTTTCGGGAAACGGAATATTCAATCTGCGGGCAAGCTTCACCGACATATCGAATGAGATATCGTGGGCATTGGAAAGATGAAGTGTTTTCATGTTCAACGGGTATGTCATATAATACACTGTACCCGGTATACCATCATCGGTGATGATCCCGTCGATGATCACGACTTCATCATATCCCTTCATGATCTCAATGGTTTCCATGCCACCAAGCAGCGATGTCATATAATCAATATTCTCCGATGGCAGAAAGTTCTGCAGCTTTTTTACCAGCTTCGGCCCGATGCCGTCATCTTTCAGCATCTCATTGCCAATGCCAAGCACCAGTATGTTCTTATTTGTTTCTGCTATCATGTATATTTAGTCGCGGCGGACTGTTTGCACAATTTCATTGCTGTCATCCCTGATATTTACGATCAGCGGCATATCACCGGGCAACCTGTGAGTAGCACATGAGAAACAGGGGTCGTATGCCCGGAAGGCCATCTCAATCATGTTGAGTATCCCCTGTCCAACTTCTTTTCCCGGCTCGATCAGGCCTTCGGCAGCCTTTTTCAGCGACATGCAGATTGCTGCATTGTTATTCGTCGTTCCAACAA
>DAOVZP010000243.1 GCA_030635045.1 Bacteroidota bacterium
AAAACCTGGGAATGGTTTGCCTGGGAGCATGGGTTTCAGAAAGGATACAATGCGAAAACCGGGAAGGATATTTTGTTGACCCGTGATGTAAAGGAGGCCGGCAAGTTTCGTGAAGCCGGGAAAGATTATTTGTTTATCAGTGATCCGGAAAAGCAAACGCTGCCTACAGCCCAGCGTGCTGCATTTATCAATTCCGTGCTATACGACTGTAATGAAAAGGCAAAGCTGCTGGCAACTTTTTTTCACGATGGGGCGGTTTATCGCATCAACATGAATGACGGTACCTGCGAACGTATCCTGGACGGCATGAACAGCCCGCATGGAGGCAGGAATTACCGTAATCAGTATATGGCAACCAGCACAGCCACCGGCGAGTTGGTCTTTAGTGCCGGCAATAATATCTCATTTGCAGGACTTCCCGGCAAGCCGGAAGAATTGGCTGATCTGGAATGGCTGCAGAATTCGGCACCCTTCAGCGACTGTATCATCACTATCGATGCCAACAGGAACAGCTTTGTGCTGATCGATCCCGATCATTCCCGCTATGACTTGATCCCCTTTGATCCCAACTGGGCCATACAGGATATTGCCGGGGTCAGCGACCCTGCTGCGGCAAAACTGGTAAAAGAAATGAAAGATAAATTATAGTACCCAGCGGATCATTTCAAAGGCTTCTGCAAATTCTGTCCCAACCTGCAATCCCCTTACGCGGGCCAGCCCTTCGAAAAAGGCTTCCGATTTATACGCCCTGACCTCCTGTGATCTGTATGCAGAAATGGCTTTCCACTTCGTTGTCATATCATCCTTGCTGAGCTTTACATGAAAGTTGGAGATGAATTGCAGATTATTCCAGGGAAGTTCATATCCCAACAGGTTGCTGTGCTTATACGCCCGGAGGCCTTCTTCATAGATAACCTTATGATCCTGGTGGATGTCGTTTGAGTTTGGCATGACCACGATATCAGGCTTAATGCTTTTCCTTAGCCTGACCATCTCTTCCAGGATGTCCTGGCGGTGTTCTGAAAGCCGCCTTACAGGAAAGTCGAAGGTGGTGATGCTGCCCTCCGGGATTCCCAGTATCCCGGCTGATGCCATGAGTTCATCATAAAGTGTATTTTCTGCAAATCCTTCGGGAAGGGATATGTTACAGGGTGAAAAAGCTACATAATAGAGCTCGTTTTCCTTGCTCCAACGGGCAATGCTGCCACCACATCCATATTCAGGATCGTCGGGGTGGGGGGCCAGCAGTAAGATCTTCTTCCCTTTTATCATAAAGCCATAGATTTATTGCGAATATAACAAATATTTCTCCTTTTTATTATGCTAGCGGGCCATGCGCAGGATGTTCCCGACAAAAGATGACATGTCGTAATTATTCTGAAAGATCTTGTTCAGTTCAAAGATGAGTGGGAATTCCTTACTGTCGGATTTGTCGAGGATATCTTCACAGAAAGTATTCACAGCCATCTTCCCCTCCAGAACAACTGTATCGGAAATGTCTTTTGTGAAAAAGCCTTTGCCTATGAGCAGGCCGAGGGTACGGTTGCGGCTGAGGTCGTTGAGGGCTGTAAGGCTGAAATCACCATATCCGCTGTAGTTGAACATGGAGCCTTCCCTGCCACCGGACCTTAACATGATCCTGCGCATTTCATCAAAAGCCCGGGTTAATACGAGAAATCTCAGGTTTGGGGAGTCAAAGTGCGCATCTATGATGCCAAGGATGATGGCGTAAATATTCTTCAGTATGCTGAGGTATTCAACACCTTCCACATCGGTGGTGTAATCGAGGTAGATAGAGGTATTGCTAAAGATCCCGCCTATCTGATCAAAAAGCTTCTTATCTGTGGCTGCAAAGGTCATGGCGGTGGGTGCTGCATTAATCACCTCCCTTGCAAAGGTTGGCCCTTTCATGGTGCATACCCGGTTATTGACCATTTTTTCCAGGCAGGATGTGATGGTCATCTTACCACAACCGAACCCTTTGGCGAGGTTCACCAGCACTACTTCCTCACGAATATATTCCTTGTTCTGCAGCACAAAGTCTACGGTGATGATGGATGGTAATGCAAGGAACAAAACATCAGCTTCCAGCAGGACTTTAATATCCTCGCTGGCTTTTAGTTTTTCACAGAGCGGTGCTCTCGGAAAATAATCCGGGTTGATGTGCTTTTCATTGATGGCTTTGGCTATGTGTTCCTCAATGGTATAGAGGCTTACGTTATGGCCGGCCCTGGCCAGGGTATTCCCTATGGCTGTGCCGATAGAGCCGGCACCCGCGAAGACAATATTTGCTTGTTGTTCGTTCAAAATCAGTTATTAATTATACAACCAGATATGCAAATATAAGGAGAAATGGGAGTTTGTAGTAAAATTGTGAATTTCTGCCTGTATCAGAGTAGGCTTAAGCCGGCTTGTCAGAGGTCAATTATCTATAGGCGACATATAATGATCTTCTTTCTTTCAGATAAATTATCGGACCTGAGGTCAAATATATACACCCCCGAGGGCAGCGTCGACACATCAAGCTCATAAATACTTTTCCCGGGTATAAACAACTCATTTGTATAAACGGATTTACCGTGATAATCGAAGATAGATATGCGGTATTGTCCATCTTCGGGGATATTAACTCTCAGGACATCATCGGCCGGGTTAGGATAAAATCTAAGATCAAATGCTTTTTCGGGTAGCTCAACAAGAATATCCTTGCAGAAAATATTCTCGCTGCATGGGTTTGACGATGTCAGGCAAACAGTATATTCTCCCGAGCTCTCATATTTATGCAGGGGCTCAGGCTGTATGGAGGTAGTCCCGTCACCGAAATCCCATAACCAGGTGTCAGTCTTTGAAGATAAGTCTATAGTGGTAAGTAGCCCTTCCTGCATCACAAAACTGAATTCGGCCATGGCCTCTTCACAATAAAACACTGAATCGCAGAAAGTGAATATGCCATCATCATTTTCTATAGTCAGACAGCAATTATATAAACCATAAACCTCATACTGATGCACAGGATTTTGCTCAGCAGAACTGCTTCCATCGCCAAAGTCCCAATAGCAGGAAGTGGAATTAAGGCTCTCATCGGTGAAATAGATCATCCCATTGTCAAAGATGAAACTGAAATTGCACATCATGGGTGGCAGTAAGTAAACTGTGTCAAAGTGCTGGTCTGTCCCGCAATCACTAAATACTGTAAGACAAACGATATAGTTTTCGGGATTTTCATAAATATGGACCGGCTCCGGCTCGAAGGAATAATTGCCATCGCCAAAATCCCATAAATACTCATCAGCATACTGCGATAATTGATAAAAGCTGACCTTTAGGTTATTGGTACTATATGTAAAGTCAGCAATGGGGTCAACACAGATGTTTACTTCTTCGCAGAAAATATCTTGTCCGCAGTCATTGGTGACTGTGAGGCATACAGTATATGTGCCGATTGAATCGTAAGTGTGTGTGGGGTTGTATTCAGTTGAAATGTAACCATCGCCAAAGTCCCAATAGTAATCGAGTGCATACTGTGAAAGTTGATCAAAGCTTATTTCAAAATCATTTAAGTAGGCAACAAAGGCTGCAGATGGTTCAATACAAATAACAATTTCCTGGCAGGAAACAATCTGCTCACATATACCGCTTGTCGTAAGGCATGCATTATATACTCCAATGCTATCATAAACGTGGGTAGGGTTTTTTTCAGAAGAAGTATTACCATCGCCAAAATCCCAATGATAGGAATCGGCGTCTCCCAAAGTATAAAATTGAACCATATATTGATCTACTTCAAAACTAAAATCAATGCTCTCAAGATTATACACAGCACCATTAATATATCCATCGAAGCCCATGATACTGGCATCAAATAAGGTGTTCCCAGAACCTTCGTTCATTCTCCAATATCCGACAAGACCTTCTGCACTTTGAGGATTGATGCTGGCGCACATGAAAT
>DAOVZP010000146.1 GCA_030635045.1 Bacteroidota bacterium
AGTACTTAGAGTACTTGGAGTACTTGGAGTACTTAGAGTACTTGGAGTACTTGGAGTTATCCAGTATCCAGCATCCAGCATCCAGCATCCAGCACCCAGCACCCAGCACCCAGTATCCAGCATCCAGCATCCAGCTCATTTATTATCCTAAACATTTGTTATTTAGGGAAAATATGGTAATTTTGCACTCCGTTTTTGAGAAGCGGAAATAATAAATTCAATTAATTAACAAACTGAAACATGAACCAGTACGAAACCGTTTTCATTATGACTCCCGTTTTGTCTGATGAACAGATGAAGGAAGCGGTTGATAAGTATCGGGGTCATCTCAAGTCGAAAAAGGCTGAGGTGGTGCTCGATGAGAGCTGGGGTTTGAGGAAACTCGCCTATCCCATCCAGAAAAAATCAACCGGGTTCTATCATCTTTTTGAATACAGAATTGATGGAGAAGAACTACAGGAATTTGAATTAATGTATAAAAGGGATGAGTGTATTCTTCGTTTCCTTACCGTGAAACTGGATAAGCATGCCATTGCATACAATGAAAAGAAAAGGAAAAAAGCTGCGGAAGAAAAAGCCGCCGAACAAGATTCCTGATCGTTTACAAACCTTTAAACAACTAAAACAATGGCACAAAACAGTGGTGATATTAAATATCTGACTCCCATTGCAGTCGATACCAAGAAGAAAAAATACTGCCGTTTCAAAAAAAGCGGTATCAAATACATTGACTATAAGGATGCTAACTTCCTTTTAAAATTTGTTAACGAACAAGGTAAGATCCTTCCACGGAGGATCACAGGAACTTCAACCAAGTATCAGAAAAAAGTGGCACAGGCTGTTAAGCGTGCACGCCACCTTGGCCTGATGCCTTATGTTGCTGACCTTTTAAAATAGGAGGATAAAAAATGGAAGTTATTCTTAAACAAGACGTACCCGGACTGGGATATAAAAGCGACCTTATTACCGTTAAAAACGGATATGCAAGGAATTACCTGATCCCAAAGGGGCTTGCAGTACTGGCAACAGAATCCAGCAAAAAGGTTCTTGCCGAAGACAAAAAGCAAAAATCCCACAAAGAAGAAAAGATCCTGAAAGAAGCTGAAGAGCTGGCAAAAGGATTGGAAGCATTGAAAATCAAGATCGCAGCCAAAGCCGGTACTTCCGGAAAGATCTTCGGTTCTGTCAATGATATTCAAATCGCAAATGCGATCAAGGAACAACATAAGTTTGATATCGACAGGAAAGACATTTCCGTTGATGGTGAATCTATCAAGGAACTTGGTGAATACATTGCCAAGATCAGGCTTCACAAGGATGTTGTTGTTGATTTGAAATTTGAAGTATACGCAGAATAAAGCATTAAGCTTATAATACTAATTGAAAGTCATTTCGGGCATTGCGCGAAATGGCTTTTTTTTTGAGTATCCCTACCCCTGGTTAAAGGTTATAAAGAAATTAGCAAGGAAATTCCAGAGTGTTACCACACAGATAGCAAAGAACTTTGCTACATAGAAGTTAATCTTGAACTTGCTGACGATCAGCCACAGGATCAGGTTGTTGATTCCAAGCCCAACTATGGAAATGGCCAGAAATTCGGTATATTCAAGAGCAATATCAGGATTGTCGCTTTCAAAAGTCCACACCCTGTTGAGAATATAATTTGTGCTTGCCGCTATTGTGAAGCCGATTGAGTTTGCAACGTACTTCTGGATTTTAAAGATCTCCTTGAAGAGGTATGTAAAGGCATAATCGACAAGTAGTCCGGAGAAGCCAACAGCAGCAAACTTCAGAAATTTCAAGATAAAAGATGTGCTAAGAAAGTCGAACATGCCAGATCAATAATTCGCTAAGATATAAAAACGAAAGGATTGGTTTAAAGTTGTACCAGGAGCACAAGCTTTTTACCATCCCTGATCACATCCACTGTAATGATCTGGCCGGGTTCCAATTTTTTAAGCCTGGCCATATAATCATAAATATTCGTCACTTCCATGCCATCCAGCGCGACGATAATATCGTCCTTTTGCATACCGGCACTTTCAGCCGGACCGCCACTACTTACACCTCCAACACCAAGCCCGTTATTCTCACTATTTGCGAAATCGGGCACGATACCAAGGGTTACCTTAAATTGCACGCCTTTTGAACGGCTTTTTGCACCGGCTACCTGGTAAGTCAGAGCAGCATCTTTATTGGCAATATCCATGACCAGGTCGAACGAAAGATCAGAGACTGCTTTCTCCCCTTCAAAATTGATGAATTCAATATCATCCCGGGGGGTATGGTAATCCTGGTGTGCACCTGTGGAGATAAAGAACACCGGGATGTCAACGGCATAAAATGATGCATGGTCGGATGGGCCAAAACCTTCTTTTGAGAATGATCCTTTCATATTATGAGCCTCCAGGTATTTATTAAGCAGGTCTTCGGTCTCAAGCGAAGTACCGGTACCACCAATGGCTATTGATCTTTCATCACTCAGGCGGCCAATCATATCAAAATTGAACATAGACACGACCATGTCCATATCAATAACAGGGTTTTCCACAAAATATTTGGAGCCAATGAGTCCCATCTCCTCCGCACCGAAGGCAACAATAACAACAGATCTTCTTAAGTCGTCCTTATTTGATGCGATCCTCTCTGCGATCTCTATGATCCCTGCAACGCCGGAAGCATTGTCATCAGCACCATTGTGCACCGCTTCGGTATCAGGTTCCCGCGACCCGGAGCCGGGGCCACCCATCCCAAGGTGGTCGTAATGCCCGCCAATCACGATGATCTCATCTTTCAAAACAGGATCATTTCCCCGGATCATACCCACAACATTCATGGTCCTTACCTTCTGATGAACCACATCTGAAACCCCATGAAGCCCGGTTTGGGTTTCAAATGAATGCGGGGCCTTTTGGCTGATGATCTTTTCCTCGAGGGCAGCCACAGGAACACCAAGCAATGAATCGATGAACCAACGTTTTACGTGAAATACCGGTATACCGGCATCTGAAGTTGTCTTATCATAAAACATCCGCATCAGGGCATCATCCTTATCAAATGAAGGCCCCGAAACAAACAATACTCCTCCGGCACCATTGTCCTTGGCAGTCAATACCTTTTCCCTTAATCCGGCATCAGCAGCAAAAGGGCTGTCAGGATTATCCTCATCCGGTTCTCCACGCAGGATGACCACCCATTTTCCACTGATATCCAGGCCATGATAATCATTCCAGCTCATTGAATCATTTTCTACATTGAAACCATAACCTGCAAACACGACTTCTGCTGTCATTTCAGTGTTTTTGGAAAATGACATTGGAATGAAATCTTTCCCGATAATTACTTTTTGCTCTCCCGATGACAGTATATTTCCGTCACCGGCATCAACACTCGTTACCACTTCAAAATACTGGAAGCCATTTTCGGCGATCAAATCGATTCCGGCCTTGCGAAACTCATTTGCAATGTATTCTGCAGCCAAACGATCACCCTCAGTCCCGGGCAACCTTCCTTCCAATTCATCTGAAGCCAGGTATCCGATGTGCTGTTGCAGTTCGTCAGAAGTGATCTCGGGATTTTCCTGAGCAACAGAAGCCATGATGAAGCCAATGATCAGTATAACAGCTAATGAAAGCTTTTTTAGGGTTTGCATAAGGTAGGTTTTAAAAGTTAACACAACGACAGAAGTATATTCCTGCTATAACAGAAGCACAAAACTACTTAAAATCATCAAAACACACGCCGGTGATCTCTTCGCTTAACTCCCACAGGTTTCTCCTGGCACCCGGGTCGTATGAGAAAGCTGAAGGTTCAGCTTGTTTACTTTCTGAAAAATACTTCCCTGTAATAGCAGACAGGGCTTCCCGGGAAGCAAGGTGTACCGATGTCCTGCAACCCTTGTCGACCGAGCTGCCGGATATTCCAAAGCCTTCATACAGGAGCTTTGTAGTGATCACACCGGGGTGCAGGCTGTTGCTGGTGACAGCAGTCCCTTTCAGTCGCTCGGAAAGTTCATTGGAAAACAATACGTTGGCCAGCTTCGATAGTGCATAAGCACTGTAATCAATATATGTATTTATCTCCTGAATATCGTCAAAGTCAATTCGGGGGCTGTTAGTGTGAGCAACGGAACTAACGGTGATGATCCTGCCCTGTTCAGCCTTTTTAAGCAAGGGCAGCAATTGCAGGCTCAGGGCAAAGTGAGACAGATGGTTTACTGCAAAGGTCATTTCATAGCCATCTGTGGAAAACAACTGTCCGCGCGTGAAAACACCTGCATTGTTGATCAGCACATCAAGTTTTTCATGGCTTTGCATGATAGTTCCGGCAAGTTTTTTAACCTGAGACAGGGATGCCAGGTCAGCATTTTCATAGCTTACTGAACCGTTCCCGTTAATGCTCTCTATTTCCGCAAGGGTTTCTTCTCCGTGGGCTTTATTTCTTCCATGAATAATGACCCTGGCGCCCATCTTTGCCAATTCAATTGCTGTTCTCTTACCAATTCCATCGGTCGCGCCTGTGATCAATACCGTTTTACCTTTCATCACACTGAGTATTATTCTAACCTAACAACAATTCCGGGGTATTGTTCAGGCTTTTGAGAAATCATTACGTAGCTACGGCTATGTTCAAATTTTTTGCATCGTCAGAAACAAAAATTTCTACGACTTATGCGACACAATACACTTGACTTAACACTAGCTCCAAAACAGGAATGCGATTCCCAATCTGGGACAAAAAGCATGTATTCGAAAAATCTTACAAGGCTGATTTTGTGCTACTTAATCTAATGGCATCCTTTTTGTTATTACCTACTTGCCTTATAAAGATTTGGTTTTGTTTATTTGAAAGGAGCTGTCTTGACCAGACGGCTCTTTTCTTTTTCACCGGCAGTAACGCCGGTTTTTTTATGTTTACGAGGGTAAAAAATACGAGGCACAAAGCCATCTGTGGAAAACAGTTGTAAACAATAATTATCCTCAAAACAGGAATACCATTCCCAATTTGGGATAAAAAGCAAGTATTCTAAAAACCTTAAAAGACTGATCTTACGCTATTTAATCTAATGGCATCCTTTTTGTTATTTACCTACTTGCCTTATAAAGATTTGGTTTTGTTTATTTGAAAGGAGCTGTCGTGACCAGACGGCTCTTTTCTTTTTTCACCGGCTGTATCGCCGGTTTTTTTATGTTTATGAGGACAAAAAAATACGAGGCACAAAGCAATCTGAAATTACCTCGCACCCCGTACCATGCACCTTGTACTGGCGA
>DAOVZP010000144.1 GCA_030635045.1 Bacteroidota bacterium
AAGGGTCTCGATCGTGATGAGAGCATCTTCAACTTCTTTGAAAGCCTGGATGACGGTAAATTCATAGTTCAACCTGGATGCTTCTGCGAGGTAGCGCTGTTGTTCAACACGCCGTTTGTTTTTACCGAACTGGAATAATGGACCCAGAAGGGTTCCGCCCACTGACCATGCCATGCCCCCTGTGGTAAAAGATGACAATTCACTGCTGGCTCCGCCAAATAATCCGGTCAGGCTGATCGAAGGAAAGCGCATGGCTACAGCCACACCGATCATGGCATTTGCCTGCATATAATCAGCTTCTGCCTGGAGAATGTCCGGCCTTCTTTCCAGGAGCTGTGATGGCAAACCCGTGGGGATCTCGGGTGGGTATTCCTGGTCGTAAAGCCGCGTGCCGGTCATAATGGAATCGGGAAACCTGCCAAGCAAAATGCTCAGGGTACTCTGGTCGTAAGCAATATAACGCCGGTATACGGGAATCGAAGCCGCCGCAATAGCCTGCTGTATCTGTGCCTGGTTAAGATCAATCTCCGGTACTGTACCATAGTCGAAACGAAGCTGGATGATATGTGTTCCGCTGTCGCGGGAATTAAATGTGCTTTTTGCGATCTCGTGTTTGGACATATCATCAAGAAGCTGAAAATATGTGCTCACAACTGAAGATATCAGGCTCATCTGTGTGGTACGCATGGCAAACGCTGAAGACATGAGTTCAGCTTTTGCTGCTTCGGTCGACCGTCGGTACTTGCCCCAGAAGTCGATCTCCCAGACTAATTCCGGAAAGGCGTAAAAATTGCTGCCCACATCAGTCTTCATGCCTGAATAATTACCTCTTGATGCACCCGCAGCTACATTGATTGTGGGGAAGGCATCTGCGCGTGTATAGCCTACATTGGCCCTGGCTGCTTCAATCCTGGCTGCAGCCTGGAGCACGTCTTTGTTCTCTTCGAGGGCAATGGCTATGAGCGTGTCCAGAACAGGGTCCTGAAATAATTCCCACCATTGCAGGTTTATGATCGTATCAGTCAGCTCATTGTCAAAGCGAAATGCTTCCGGGCTGTTAAGTTGGGGTTGCTCATAGTCCGGGCCCACCTTGCATCCCGCCAGGTAAATGATCAGGGACAAAACAGATAATATGATGATCGCTCTTTTCATAGCATATATCATTTATTCACTTTCAAATTTTCTTCCGCTAGTTTTCTTTTCTTTTCATATCCGGCAATTTTGCCGATTAATACAAACAGCATGGGATACATGAATAAACCAAGGAGGGTGGCCAATGTCATCCCGCCGAACAATGCCATACCCATTACTTTTCTGGCTTCAGCACCTGAACCGCTGGCAATTACGAGCGGAAAGACACCGAAAATAAATGAGAAAGCAGTCATCAGGATAGGCCTGAACCTGGACTTTGCTGCTTTGATGGCAGAATCAAATAAACTCAGCCCATTCTTAAACTCATCGTTTGCATATTCAACAATAAGGATGGCATTCTTCGCTGCCATACCGACCAGCATCACAAAAGAAACCTGTGCAAAAATATTATTCTCGAAAGTCGGGCTGTACAGCCTGGCTGCCCATAAGAAAAGCAAGGCACCGAAAATGGCAAAAGGAGTTCCCAGAAGAATGCTGAACGGCAATGACCAGCTTTCATACTGTGCAGCAAGGATCAGGAAAACAAAAATAAGGGAAAAAGTCATGATGATCCCCAGGGAGCCGGAGGCCTTTTTCTCCTGGTATGACATGGCATTCCAGGCATAACTCATGTCATCCGGAAGAACCTCGCTTGCTACCTCTTCCAGGGCTGTCATGGCTTCAGCAGAGGTATAGCCCTCTGCAGGCGATCCGGTCACTTCAACTGCCCTGTATAAATTAAACCTGGTGGTATAATCCGGCCCGGAAATATCCTCAATCCTGACCAGGGTACCCAGGGGAACCATATCTCCACTATTATTTTTAATAAAGAAATTACTGATTTGTTTTTTACCTGCCCGGTATTGCGGTTCTGCCTGAATATATGTTTTATATAATCGTCCGAAGCGGGTAAAGTCATTCACATAAGCTCCTCCCATATATGCTCCAATGGTGGTATAAAGGTCATTCAGCGGAATGCCAAGTTTCAGTGCTTTTTCCCTGTCAATATTCATGTAACGTTGTGGAACATTTGCCTGGAAAGTTGTAAAAGCATTACTTATCTCAGGCCGGGCCATGGCTGCCTGCATGAATTTTCCGGTATTGCCGGCAAGATAATCGGGTGTGTTGCCGCCCCGGTCCTGGAGCATGATGCTGAATCCGGACCCGTTACCCAGTCCCGGAATTGCAGGTGGCCCGAAAGCAAATGCCTGCGCTTCTTTAATATTAATGGCCAGTTCTCTGTTGATTTTCTGGATAAACTCTTTGACAGTCAAATCCCTGTCGGACCAATTTTGAAGAGAAATAAACATAAAGCCCTGGTTGGATGCCATTGCACCGGAAAGAATGCTGTATCCGGTGGCAGTTGTTACATATTTAACTTCCGGATGCTTCATTAACAGGTCTTCAATTCTTTTTGCCACTTCATCTGATCGTTGAAGGGAGGAAGCATCGGGCAATTGCATATTTATAAAAAGATACCCCATATCCTCTTCCGGGATAAATCCTCCGGGTACCAGCTTCATAAAAATGCCTGCACCAATGGTTATTATAATGATGAAGATCACGGAACGTTTGAGTTTCCGTGTCACTACATGCGTAAAACTCATATAGGAATTGGTGGTATTCCCCATGACTTTATTAAAGCCCTTGAAGAACCTTCCAAGTAAGCCCTTGTATGGCTTGGGCTCTTTAAGCAATAATGAACATAATGCCGGACTGAGTGTAAGCGCATTTATGGAGGATACAAGCACTGAGACTGCTATAGTAATCGCAAATTGCTGGTACAGCCTGCCTGTGATCCCGGCCATTCCTGCCACGGGTATAAAGACAGCTATTAGTACGAGTGTAGTGGCAATTACAGGCGCTGTAACCTTGCGCATTGCATCAATTGTGGCCTCTTTCCTGTTCATGCCGGCAGCGATATTTACCTGCACTGCTTCAACGACCACAATGGCATCATCTACCACAATACCAATTGCCAGGACCAGGCCAAGCAAAGAGAGCACATTTATGGTAAATCCAAGCAGTGGGAAGAATATAAATGCTCCTACCAGTGAAACAGGGATGGCAATGGTTGGGATGAGTGTGGCCCGCCAGTCCTGGATAAAGATGAATACAACAAAGATCACCAGCGCAAGGGCAATGAAAAGTGTTACCACTATATCATTTATTCCGGCAGTAATCGCTTCCGTTGTGTCAAGTGATATATCATATTTGATGCTTTCAGGAAACTTTTGCGCAATCACCTCCATTTCCTCTATTACCTGTGTGGCAAGTTCCACGGCATTGGATCCGGGAGCCTGGTAAAGGCCTATAATGGCACAGGTTTTTGCGTTTAACCTTGTAAAGGCATTATAGGTTTCAACACCAAGGTTGATCGTAGCGATATCCTTCAATTTTACCTGTGAGCCGTCTGATTGGGTACGAATCACGATCTCACCAAAGGCTTCAGGCGTGCTGAATCGATCCGGAAGGCGTACAGTATAAGTGAATTCTGTTCCCGGAGGGGCGGGCTCGGCACCAAACTTACCTCCCGGAACAATAATATTCTGTTCGTTGATGGCCTGGAGGATCTCAGGAACAGTGATTCCCATCTGTGACAGGCGGTCGGGTTTAATCCATATACGCATTGAGTAATCTGATGCCCCTATAACATTCACGCGGCCGATTCCCTTGATCCTGGCAAGCTGGTCTTTTATGTTGATCAGGGCATAGTTCCCAAGGAAATCCTGGTCATATCTTCCGTCTGATGTCAGCGTGATCAGCATCAAAATATTTGGCAGGGATTTCTCGGTTGTAACACCAAACTTTTTAACATCTTCCGGCAACTTTGCTGTAGCAGCTGAAACCCTGTTCTGCGTGAGAACGGTATTCATGTCCGGGTCGGTGCCCACTTCGAAAGATACATCGATCACCATGGTGCCATCATTGGCATTGGTGGATTGCATGTAGATCATATTATCAACACCATTGATCTGCTGCTCCAGGGGCGTGGCTACCGATTCTTCCACACTCAAAGCATTTGCTCCGGTGTATGTACCCCTGACCTGAACGATGGGAGGGGTAAGGTTGGGATACTGCTCAATTGGCAAACCAATCAGGGATACCATACCAACGATCACGATCACTATGGCAATTACCATTGCAACGATTGGCCGGTGAACGAAAAAATTTCCTTTATTTCCTGCCATAGCTTTGCTTATTGAGGATTGGTTTTGCTTTCGAATTCAATGATTTTTGGGATGATCTCCATGTCCGATCGTACTTTTTGAAGAGCATCGATCACTACTTTTTCATTGACCTTGAGCCCTTCCTCAATCAGCCAGTAATCCCCTATGGTAGGCCCTGTGGTGATCTGTCGTGATTCAACAATATTGCTATCGTTAACTACAAACACTGAATGCAGTCCCTGTAATTCCATAACACAACGCTGTGGTATAAGAATAGCACCCTTCACATTTCTGGTTGTTGCTTTAATTTTAGCATAGAGTCCCGGGCGTAGGATCAGTTTAGGATTTGGGAAATTTGCCTGCATGAGAATAGAGCCTGTAGAAGCATCGACGCTCCTGTCGATGAAATCAACCCTCCCCAATTCCTCATATATCGATCCATCGGAGAGAATGAGTTCCAAATTGGCTTCTCTTTCCGGATCAGGTTCCTTTCCTTCAATGATATTCTCCATTCTTTTCCTATATTCCCTCGACAAATGAAGATAATCAGTTTCGGTGAGGTAGAATCTCACTTTTACGTTGCTCGTTTCAGAAACCGTATTCAGGATCACGGGGTTCGGATCTTTACCAACAAAATCGCCAACCCTGGCTTTTGTAATGCCAATGATGCCGTTGATAGGGGAATATATCTTTGTATACCCGAGTTGGATCTGAGCAGATAATAAATTCGCTTTCGCAGCTTCAACCGCAGACACAGATGCATCGTAACTGGCCTGGGCAGCATCCAGATCACTTTTACTCACAGCGTTCAGCTCAGCAAGAGGTATATATCTGTCCAGATCACTTTTTGCCTTAACCATCATGGTTTCAGCTGCTGCCACTTCGCTTTTTTGTGCATTTACAGTGGCTTCAAGAGGACGAGGGTCGATTGTATATAGCAATTGCCCCTCTTTTACATCAGACCCTTCTTCAAAGTTGATGCTTTCCAGGAATCCTTCTACCCTGGC
>DAOVZP010000313.1 GCA_030635045.1 Bacteroidota bacterium
GTAAAACTCCTTCGTAAATACAAAATCTACCGGGAAGGATTGTACTTTGATGCGAAAATTACCATTACCATCAGTCAGGACAGTGGATGATGCATCCCCTTTAATTTGTACGGCAACATCTCTCATTGGTGTTAGCATACCGGCCGGGAAAACCCTACCTGTTACCACATTTTCTTCCTGGGCATGAATGTTTCCACTCATGAGGAAAAGGATCATCAATCCCAGAAATGTTAGCTTACTGTAATTGCTTTTTTTCATCTGATTTGATTTTTATGTTCATAAAAGGTTCAATGTTATTTCGGAGATCAAATAAAACACATTAACAAATATCATCTTGAAAAACAGCCTCTACACAGACCCTACAAGGTGATAAAACCTACCCTTGGTTTGTTGTATGGTGTTGATAATGAGTGTTGGGGGTTGGGTTTCCTCCTGCACCCTGGAAAGTGCCAAATTGAATGATGAAATCCTAATTATTAATGATTAGTAAAGATTGGTAGTGATGATCGATGAGTTTAGATTGAAGAGTTCCTTTGTGGCCTTTGTGCATACCTTCGGGCCCTTTGTGTTAAAAATACCTTCAAAATTCAAAACTCAAAATTTTAAATTCCACCCAACACCCAACACCCAAAACCTACTACGTCAGAACTCCCGAATGAAATCATTCAGCCCAACCTTAGGCTCTACTTTAAGTTTCTTGCGGAGGCGGTACCTGTTCATCTCCACGCTTTTTGGTGAAATATTCAGGATGGAAGCGATCTCTTTGGAGGATAGATTGAGTCTTAAAAGTACAGCAAGCCGCTTCTCATTCCCCGTCATAGAAGGGAAGGCCTCAGACATACGGTGGATAAAATTGCTGTTTTGTTCGCAAATATGCATTTGGAACTTTTCCCTGTCACGGTCAATAGATAAGTCCTGGGTGATCATGAGCGATAGCTTGTTTAATTCAAGCCTTGTATCATAATCTTTTGCACCTGCCTTAATTTTTGCTACTTCCCTTTTAAGATCATTAAGAAATTCATTTTTATGGATAATGCTGATCGCCATGGTAACCATTTCATTTTGCCTGAATTTCAATTCTTTGCCCAAATCATCGTGATGATGGATCTTATCCTTAATACTCTTTTCAAGGTTTTCAATTTTCAATAAATACTTATGCTCAGCAGATTTTATCTGCAATTTTAGCAGGCGGAACTTCTGGTGCCGGTTCCACAAATAATAAAGAAGAACCAGTATGGTGATCAATAATACAATGATCACGATCTTGAAAAACAAAGAATAATTTTTCTCTGGAGAATGTTTCTCTTCATTCAACTGCTGCAATACACTTGTATATATGGTATCTGTTTGTTGCAGAGCAGATGTATCCTGAAACTCCTTGAGCAATAAATATTCAGTAGAATCTATGGAGTCGATCACTATAATTTCAGGACTTCCAATCAGGACCCGGTCTCCACCAACATCCTGTTTAAAAACATTGTTTACAAAGAAGAGCATGAAAAAGGCCAGAATGCCTGCTATTAAAGGTGTTGCAATCCAGCCAAGACTGATACTTCCAAGGATATTGTACTTGATCTCTTTCCCCCCTTTATATAAGCCAATTCCAATAATAGATCCGATAATTATTTGTGAGCTGGATACCGGAACCAGTGGGATGGCCGGCAAACCTATCGATTGAAATGCATCTGACAAGCCCTGAGATGAGAAGATGAAAAGTACAAGGGCCTGAGAAAGTACAACAACGATTGCTGCTTCGGAAGTAAGTGGCATGAGTGCATTCCCTACTGTTGCCATCACATGCCTTGAATATGTGAAAATACCAATGGCAATGGCAATGCCACCAATAAAAAATAACTGCTGCGTACTGTCAAATTGTATGAAACCCAGGTTTATGGTTGGCAAATCCACCGCTCCGGTAAAAACTCCCATTACATTGGCTATGTTATTAGCCCCGAGGCTGTATGCGCCAAAAGCACCGACAAGAAGCAAGCCATACCTGATAAAACTATCTTTGTAAAGCAGGTGGAGTTTTGTTCTTTTCGTTAAGCTTTTTACAAGCATGAATAACAAAACAGCAGATATACCCCCGAGAATAGGGCCTGATATCCAGGTCGTAACAATTTTTGTTAAGGTATGGAGGTCAGTGGGGCTATTCGTATAAAAGTTCCATCCGATGATGGCCCCGACTATTGATTGAGAAGTAGATACGGGCAGCTTCAGGCGTGTCATCCAATAAACGGTAAGCGCTGCCGAAAGAGCAACAGTAAAAGCAGCAGCCAGAGTTGAAATACTTCCCAGTTGTCCCAAAGTATTGCTGGCCCCGGCTCCTTGTATTACCGCACCCAGTATTACAAAAATACTGGCGGTAATAGCTGCCGTTTTGAATCTGATCATTTTAGTCCCAACGGCAGTACCAAAGATATTGGCAGCGTCGTTGGCACCCAAGGACCAGCCCAGGAATAATCCGCTTGAAAGATAAAAGAGGATGATCATATACTCATTTTCAGGGCTAAGATAGAAAGCGTATCAGCCAGGCATTCTGCCTTATCTGAAACTGTTTCAATATGTAATGCAAAATACCTGAGATGCATTTTCTGACTCAATTCCAGGTCTTTCATCTCATGGAATAATCTTCTTTTAATGTTTCTTGATATCTTATCCGCTTCTTTTTCATAAAAATATACTTTCGACAACATTTCCTTTACTTTAATTGGTTCCCTGAAAAATGTGCGGACTGCCGGAAATAAGGATAAGGCTGCTTCAGTGGAAGTATCGGTCAATCGAATAAAGTCGTTTGTTAGTTCATTTGGAATGTATGGTAACTCATCATCAAATTGATAGAGGTTATCTTTGGCAATATCGATGATCTCATCAATTTTATCTATCATGCTTTCAATATCTCCTGCATTTTGAGGTAATATTGAATGGCGATAAAATTCATCATCTATTTTTCGTTGCAACTTATCCGCCACAGCTTCAAGCCTGTCGATCCGTTCAATCTTATCTGCAAAGCTTGCCTTATCACCATTAATATAGTTGGTTACCCCTTCCTTAAAAACGAGTACTCCCTGTTCAACCGTATCGATGAATTCATCGATGTCGAATACCAGCTGTTTAACATTCTTATATAGCAAAGACATA
>DAOVZP010000133.1 GCA_030635045.1 Bacteroidota bacterium
AAAATTATTATTGGCAAAGATGATATCGAAGTTTGACAGTCGCCAGTGCCTGAAGTTTACTCTCAAGGTGTCTTCATAATTTTCTGAAATCGTTCCTTCGATATTGAGTAGCTGCCTGTTACCTATGAATTTGAGTTCTGAAAACTGATAGTAGCGTGGGCCAAAAACAATACGGTTCTCCGGGCTGATCAGCCACAGGGAATCATTTAGCAATAGTTCGGCAGTATTAAGTTTCAATTCACTTCTCACACTGTCAATGTAAGTATAGTAGCCCTGTATGTCGGCTTTGTTGCGAATACGGGCACTGTGATCATCCCAGCTCAGGTCAAAATCAAGGCTGTCATCATCGAGAACGCAGGTTGTCGAAAAATTCTCCAGGCCCAGTTGCAGTGTGTCATCAGCTTTTCCCTCTTTGAGCATGATCCGATCGGTTCCGATCGACAGACTGACCTTTTCCATATCTGCTGATACCAATAATCTCATGCTATCGGAACGCATCCCGTAATAGCTGATAAAGGGGAAGTCTGCTTTTGTTTCTACCTCTCTCGATGGATACGCAAAAGTACCGTTGATCACAGCATTCTCTTCCACATATAGCCCGGGAACAAAAATATCAGTCAGCACTTCGGTATCTTTCAGCTTCATCTCAAAGCTGAGTTCCTGCTTCCTGATCGCCACTGCAGATTCAGGCATGAATGACCATTCGGGTAACTCCTCTGAAACGATATGATCAATGGCATAGCCAAGTTCCCGGTATGTAAAGCTACCTTTGATATCGGCATCCAATATATCTGAAGTAAGCATTATTCGCCTGAAGTAGCCGGTATCTTTCAGGCTGATCAGCGCGAGGTGCTCCATATACCATCGCTTGTCCCCTTCACGATAGTCAAGGCTGTCGATCCGTATCCTTCCTTCCAGGTCATCAATCTCATAGCCAATAAAATTACAACTGAGCTTCACATCAAGCATCAGCAGCGAGTCTCTGTCTATCATGTTGAGCTTAAACAGGTCAGCATCTCTGATATCGGCTGTAAAATCAAAAAGCGGCTTCTCTTTTTCAAAATCAAGGATGCCATTAAAAGCCAGGTTTATAAGGTCATCCTGAACATCCAGGCGGCCGTTGAACTTAGTTTCCGCGATTTCCCCACTTAATTCAAGCTGGTTAAATGTATTTCCCATAAACTCCAGTGAGTCAATATTCCCTATCATCCCAATCTCAGCAGTTTCACCGGTCAGCCCTGACCCATTTATTCTGGCATCCAGGTCCATACTGCCAAAATAATCAGAAAGGCCTAGAAATTTACCTATGTCGAAATTCCTGGCTGTAATATGGCCATCATAGACAACATCCGTATGGTCTTCATTCTGACGGAGAGAAATATCCGTGGTGATGGTACCTATATCAGAGATGAACACTGCTTTAGATACGAAGTCATTATAAAAGCCTGTAAATGCACCCTGTATCTCCATCATACCGAAAACTTCCAGTTCAGGGGGAACAGGAATATGCCTGTATACGCCCGGTATGGCAAATTTCTTAACATCTGCCTGGCTCATCGTGAATTCATCAATACGTGTATGGATATATGTTTCCCTGACATCAGGCAGTCCATACAGGCGAACATCACCTTGAAAGTGAGTACTTTTCCCAAAGGCGAAGCGGAAGTCCTTTGCCTTCAGATTATTCACCCTGCCCTCAACGGACCCTCCTATCCTTACCTGATTGTCCATCACCAGAAGATCCGGAGCAAAGTATCCGATATCCTTAAGGTTGAGTTCTGAGGGCCGGATCTCTCCCATCATCTCCACTTCTTCTGTAAATCTGATATAACTGGGCCATCCCTGGTAATGAAAGGCAAGATCGAGGCTTATATCAGATCTGGGGGTGACAGCATGCAGGCTGTCGGCGATCAGAAAGAGGGGGCTTAACCTGAAATCCCCGCTGAGTTCATCCACGATAAAACCGCATCTGTCATAGCAACTGAGCCTGTTGATAGTAAAATCGAAAGTATCGTTCAGTATATTCAGGTCTTCCATCTGCAGCTCATGGATGAATATGTCCAGGTTTTGATAATCCATACCCACCGGGATTGGGTCACGACCCTCATCGATATACCGGAAGCGCACATTCTGCAGCTCAAGTGCTGAGAGGCTGACCTGCCAATCTGCTTGGCCTTGTATCGTATCAGCCTCGGTATCCGGGGCATCGGCCTGAAAATGATCACCAATAAATGAATATGTAAATGCAGAGTCGTGCCTGTCCATGATCAGGGAAAAAGAGGCATCGGCAATCCTGATGGCATTCACATCAAAGATCCTTTTCGATTGCTGCAGTTTGAACCGCTTCATGTTAACCGATAGTTCGCCTGCATGAAAAAGTGTGTCGCCACGCTGATCCATTGCCAGCACCGCTGTGGCATTAAGAGTAAGCCTTGGGGATATATACAGCCCATCGATCCTGATCACCGTATTCATCCTCTTGGAGAGGTATGAAGCGGCCATACGGGCAAGAAAGGTCTGCACCAATGGATTATAGCTCATCCACGACAAGGAAAACGGGATGACTATGGCCACCAGCAAGCTGTACAACAATATCCGTATTAGCCTTTTTTTGATAACTTTGCGTTTTAATAATAAAGCCGGATGAGCACCCTGATACTTGGCATTGAATCTTCCTGTGATGACACATCAGCAGCTGTTACCGAGGATACCAAAATCCTTGCCAATATCGTTGCCGGACAAGAAGTTCATAAAAACTACGGCGGTGTAGTTCCGGAACTTGCCTCCAGGGCTCACCAGCAGAATATTATTCCGGTCATTGACCAGGCTCTCAAACAAGCAAAGATAAAGAAAAATCAACTTGATGCTGTTGCATTTACACGTGGGCCGGGCTTGCTCGGATCTCTTCTTGTCGGCACATCTTTTGCCAAAGCTTTTGCACTTGCTGCCGATATTCCCATTATCGAGGTTGACCACCTGCAAGCACATATCCTGGCACATTTTATCACCGGCGATGCAGATCAAAGAGTACCGGGTTTTCCGTTTATCTGCCTCACCGTTTCCGGGGGGCATACACAGATCATAAAAGTTGATGATCCTCATACCTTTACACTGCTTGGGCAGACCATCGACGATGCCGCAGGCGAAGCCTCGACAAGGCAGCAAAGATCATGGGACTCCCCTATCCCGGCGGGCCATACATCGATAAACTTGCCGGCGAAGGCAATCCTCAGGCATACAAATTCCCGAAGCCCAGGATCAAGGGGCTGGATTATAGCTTCAGTGGATTAAAAACATCTTTTCTTTATACCGTCAGGGATAAACTCAGGGAAGATGCCTCTTTCATTGAAAAGGAAAAAGCCAATCTTGCCGCATCTATTCAGTTCACCATCATTGATGTGCTGCTTGACAAGCTCACGCAGGCAGCCGAAATGACAGGCATCAGCAATATTGCCCTTGCAGGAGGGGTGTCGGCTAACAGTGGCCTGAGAAAAGCACTAAAGGAAAAAGGTGAAAAAGCGGGATGGAATATCTTTATCCCCGGGTTTGAATTCACTACCGATAATGCAGCTATGATCGCCATTGCCGGATATTTCAAATATCTGAGGAGTGACTTTGCCTCCCAGGACATTACACCATATACAAGAAGTAATTTTTAATGATATCATCCATGCAGCAGAAACAAATGAAAGCAATTATACTGCCCGCATACCAGGGAAATATTATCAGGGCTCTACGTAGCCTGGAAATACAGGAGAAAGAATTACCTGTACTCAATTCCGATGAAGTTTTGATCGAAATTGCCGCAGCTCCAGTAAACCCATCCGATCTTGCTTTCATCCAGGGGGGATATAACATCAGGAAAGCCTTGCCCGCCATCCCCGGTTTCGAGGGCACCGGCAAAGTTATTCAAACCGGTTCCTCCACTGAAGCAAAGAACATTAATGGCAAGAGGGTAAGCTTTTTTTCCCAATCCGACCGTGGAGGATCATGGTCAACGCATATTCCGGTTAAGGCTGGCGATTGCGTGGCAATTGGCAATGAGCTGCCCGATGAGCAGGCTGCCTGCTTCTCGGTAAACCCCTTTACTGCCTATGCCATGGTTGAACTGGCCAGGGAGCATGGCAGCAAAGCTATCATACAGAATGCAGCAGCCGGGCAGGTTGGAAAGTTTATAAATGTTCTGGCTGGCAGGGCGTCAATTCAGGTCATCAATATTGTCAGGAAGGAAGAGCATGTCAATATGCTTAAAACAGCCGGAAACAAGTTTGTTTTATGGAACCAGGAGGAAGATTTCCTTCATAAGCTAAAAGAACTGGCCTTATCCTTCGATGCCCGTATCGCTTTTGATGCCGTTGGAGGAGAGCAGAGCGGGCAGCTGCTGGGTGCCATGCCTGACGGTAGCATGCTGTACCTGTATGGCGCACTCGGTGGAAGGATGTTGTCAGAGATCCCTGCCACAGATGTTATTTTCAGCAGGAAAAGCATTCAGGGATTTAATATGAATGAATGGAAGGATAAATTAGACAGCAATTCATTTCAGGATATCTCGATGCAACTGCAAGAATTGTTTTCTGAAGGAATCCTCAAAACAGAGATACAGGGCAGCTTTCCACTTGCTGAATACGAAAAAGCTTTGATGCAATATATCAGGAATATGTCGGGTGGGAAGGTATTGCTAGGCTAGCACGCATCTTATCACCCCGCTAATTAAGGGGAATGAATTGCTCTTCCTCTTTGGCAGTCCCCAGGTACTTTTTCTGCCGGTTATAATGATAAAATATTTTTGACCTGTCCCTGTCTTCTTCCAGCATCCGCTTATCAATGTATTTATTCAGCAGGTAATCGAAGGTATAACCGGCATAAAGGTGGGCTGCCAGTGCCCCCAGCTTATAGATCTCATCCACCAGCATCGTATCGATATCATAACGAAACTGCACCTTATCGGTAAAGTAGTAGTATTTGAAGAAGCCATCGAGCTCATCAGTCAGGTAGTGGCTCGCAAAGAACATAGCCTTATCCTCTTCTTCATTCACCCTGCTGATCTCAAACCATGAATTAAGGTTAATGGCGTTGAGGTCGATCACTTCATAGTAAAGATACTCGCCAAATTGCTCCTCTTCCTTAATGGGCATAACATACTCCTCCAGCTCAAGCTGAGCAATATGCACAATAAAGGAACTGGCTTTCCCCGACAGGAAAGAAAGTAAAGAATCTTCCCCGTAAACCTTAAAGCCCAGTTCCGACATCTCAGCATTGTAATTGCTCATGTAATAATCCAGAAAGAGCGAATCAGAAAGATACTTCAGGTAAAGGCTATTCTCAAAAAGCAGAGAGTCCAGTGTCCAGCTGTCAAGCTCATCAGCGCTGTCGATCTCCCAATCTTTCAGTGAAGTTTTAAAAACATAATCCGGCGGGATCACGAGGACTGTCCGTGTTGAGTCGTTCGCGATATATTCTTTTGCGATCTTCCTTTCTGCTGAGCAGGAAGAGATGAACAACATGAGGCTTACAATTAGCCTTAGGATTTTTATATTATTTATGGTCATGCTGCTGGTTACTGGTTACTGGTTGCTGGTTGCTGGTTGCTGGATACTGCCTACCGTCAACCGTCAACCGTCAACCGTCAACCGTCTACTGCCTACCGCC
>DAOVZP010000051.1 GCA_030635045.1 Bacteroidota bacterium
GCTTATGCTGTGGCACCATGTGGAATAGACGCTACAGATGATATGACCCTCACCATCCAGGACCTGCCTACAGCATCTGCCGGTTCTGACGGTGATATTTGTGAAACTGACTCATACCTGCTTTCCGGCTCAGCGACCAACCAGGTCTCTGTACTATGGACTACTGCCGGTACGGGAACCTTTGATGATGCCTCACTACTTGCAGCTACATATACGCCCAGTGCTGCAGATATTACCGCAGGTTCTGTTGTGCTCACACTTACTGCTACGGCCATCGCGCCTTGCGCAGGTGATGTTTCCGATGATATGACACTCAGCATACAGGACGGGCCAACAGCCAATGCAGGCCCCGATGATGTGGTTGACTCAGGATCAACCTATACGCTCTCAGGTGCGGCTACAGGCCAGTCTTCTGTTACCTGGACGACTGCCGGCGATGGCACTTTTGATGATGCATCATTACTCGCAGCTACCTATACACCGGGCACCAGCGACCTTGATTTTGGTTCAGTTGTACTCACGCTGACTGCCAATGCAACAGCACCATGTAGTACACCTGATGCTGATGACATGACCCTGTTCTTCTCTTATACACAGTCGATCAACCTGACACAGGGATGGAACATCATGTCATTCTATGTACAACCAACTGATATGGATATGCAAGCCATCGTTCAGCCATTGATCACTAATTCAACATTGATCAAAGTCCAGGATGAAAACGGGGATTACGTCCAGTTTATCCCGGGACCGGGCTGGAGCAATACTATCGGCGATATGGCCAACACAGAAGGCTACTATATTAAGGTCACTGCAAATACAAACCTTGACTCGGACGGAACATATGTGATCTTCCCTTATGATGTTGCCCTCAGTACAGGATGGAACATGGCAGGATATCCCGTTAAACAATCTCAGGATGCGATGACACTGCTTGCGGACCTGATTACCAACAACAGTCTGATCAAGGTTATGGATGAGGCAGGTAACTTCATTCAGAATATCCCTCCCTACGGATGGTTGAATACAATAGTCAACTTCGATCCGGATGAGGGTTATTATATCAAGACCAGTGCTGATGACCAGCTGACCTATGCTCAGCCTACAAAAGCATCAGAACCAGGTATAATTCCTGAGATCCCCACAACACAACACTTCTTCTCTTCCGGATCGAATCCTTTCAACCCAATGAATATTGTGGTTCAGAATATCATCTCTGATGGATTCGTAATTGAAGACGGTGATGAGATCGCTGTTTATGATGGCGGGCTTGAAGTGGGAAGCGCTGTGATACACCAGGGATATAATGGCTTACAGGTGATAATTGCCGCGGGCGATGATCCTGCAACAGAAGATATTGATGGCTTTACTGCCGGTAACACGATTACATTCAGATACTGGGACAAGAGCCACAATATGGTTTATGAAAACATTCAGGCTACTCATTATTATGGTAATGAAAATTTCGCAGGGCTTGGCACTTATGCCGGCGACCTGAAGATCTCATCCCTGGGTGTTTCAGAATATGACCAATCTGCACTTGCCTTCCTCGGGCAGAACTTCCCTAACCCATTCAGTATAAATACTACGATAAATTACGGCATATATCAGGATGGCGCAGTATTGCTGAGCATCTTTGATGTGTCAGGACGAAGAATTCAGATTCTTGAGGACGCTTACAGGACAAGGGGCAGATATACTGTCACCTTCGAGAATGCCTCACTCGAACCGGGAATATATTACTACCAGTTAGAGTTTAGTGGCAAGGGTATCCTGTTCAGCGAAACCAAGAAGATGATCGTTCATTAACTGGTTTGATATGAAAAGAATCCAAATCCTTATAGTGGCACTGGGCTTGCTGATGCTTGCCTCAGTGCCCCTTTCAGGCCAACATTTCGTTCCGGTATACCAAAGTTTATACCAGCCCATGAACATCATTGTCTCTGCGGCAACGATCGATGGTGTTGACCTGGAAGCAGGCGATGAAATAGGTATTTTCGATACAACAGCTACCGGTGAAGAGATCTGTGTAGGCTACATTATGCTCACAGGACCAATCATTAGCGGCAACCCACTGCCAATTGTTGCCAGTACCGACGATCCTTTAACAACTGACCAGGATGGTTTCCTTGATGGGAACCCGATCCTGTATCGCATCTGGGACGCCAGTGAATCCATGGAACTCATTTGCGTGACAATGACCTACGATCTGGGTTTCGACATCGTGTTTACTTCACTTGGCACTGCACTGGGAAGCCTGGAGGGCATTATCAGTCCGACTGTTGATGCCGGAGCAGACGATGAAACCTGTGGGGATACACCATATACTCTCTCAGGTTCTGCTACAAACCAGGATTATGTGGAATGGACTACTTCCGGCGACGGAACTTTTGATGATGCAAGCTCGCTTACTGCGATCTATACACCCGGGTCCACTGACATCAGTAATGGGACGGTGACACTTACGCTTACGGCCTTTGCCGTTTCACCCTGTGGTGATCATGCATCAGATGATATGGTGTTAGGCATCCAGGCCTCGCCAACTGCTATTGCCGGAGCAGATGATGCAACCTGCGAGGATATGCCATATACACTTATAGGTTCTGCTACAAACCAGTCTTCCGTAGAATGGACAACTTCCGGTGATGGTACCTTTGATGACCCAACACTGTTAGATGCGACTTATACACCGGGCAGTGGCGATATCAGCAATGGTGCTGTAACCCTTACACTCACAGCATTTGCAATCCTGCCATGTACGAACGATGCCAGCGATGAAATGATTCTGAGTATTCAAGCATTACCTACGGCCTACGCAGGTGCTAATGCGGAAATCTGTGAAGACGTAACATATACCCTTTCAGGATTTGCAACGCATTATGCATCAACCTTATGGACAACTTCCGGCGATGGCACTTTTGATGATGCCACACTGCTCAATGCAACATATACGCCCGGTAATGGTGATATAAGCAACGGCTCAGTTACTCTGACACTTACGGCAAATGCCATTTCACCTTGCGGCTCCAATGTTGATGACAGCATGGACCTAAGCATTCAGCCATTGCCAACTGCCACTGCAGGACCGGATGCCGGTATTTGTGAAGGTGAAACATATTCTCTGTCGGGAGCTGCCACTAATCAGGAATCCGTTAACTGGACCACTGCAGGTGATGGCACCTTCGATGATGCCAGCCTTCTAAATGCAACTTATACACCAGGAAGCGGCGACATCAGCAACGGAACAGTTGTACTTATCATTGCTGTGACCTCCATTGCACCTTGTAGTGCCATCGTAACAGATGCAATGATGCTGAGCATCGATCCTATTCCCGAAACACCGGACACCCCCACAGGGCCTGTTGAGGTGGACATCCACTTTACACCGACATCACAATATGAAACACAAAGCACCCCAGGTGCCAACACTTACCTTTGGACACTGTCTCCACTAACTGCCGGAAATATTGTTGGTACGGTGCTCACATCGACTGTCACCTGGAATGCTGCCTATCATGGCCTGGCTTATGTAAAAGTCTTTGCCATCAACAATTGTGGCGCGGTGGCATCCGACTCTCTGGAAATAAATGTTTACAACAGTGTTGGGGTTTGGGAAAGCAACAGTAATGAGATGAATGTACAAATCATCCCCAACCCGAACCGGGGCTCCTTTAAGTTGAACATCACAGGCATGGAAAAAAAGCTCGATATAGCCATCTTCAGCAGCGACGGAGGCCTGATCGAAAGCCATACCCTCAATAATGACGGAGACATCGAAATGGAATTTAATCTCACTGATTTGCCGAAAGGCCTATACTTCATCAGACTATACAACGACAGAACAAATCTAATAGAAAAGGTTATTATACAATAACCGAGATTCGAAGTTTACAAACCAGAACCGGCGGAATTAATAATTCAGCCGGTTTTTTCCTTTTTCCTTATTCCTTATTCACTCCGGCAACTCTTCCGGTGGCCCGAATTCCGTATTTGACAGAAACTCCTCGTCCCGTAAGGTCTTAATGAAGGCAATAAGATCAGCTTTTTCCGATGGGACCAGCTGTGTGCCTCCATTGGCAATATGGTGCATAAGGGGGTTGATATAGGGAGACCAGAGCAAGCCATGCGCATAGAAATCAACCACCTCTTCCAGTGTTGCAAATCTCCCGTCGTGCATGTAGGGGCCGGTAAGTTCGATATTCCTGAGAGTGGTAGCCTTATAAGCACCAAGGTCCATGGGATCACCCGTAAGGACATACCTGTCGTCAGTGCCCGGAAATACAGTATCCTTCCCATTATTATAAAATAGATTCGTAGTAAACAGCGGATTCCCGAATCCTCCATGGCAATGGAAACAATCGGCGCCCTCTTCTGTTGTAAAAAGAACAAAACCACTCAATTCTGATGCCGTAAGTTGCTCCTCCCCTCTCATGTAACGATCGAATTTTGCATTGTATGAAATTAAGGTGCGTACAAACTGTGCCACGGCCATGCTGATCCTTTTCATGGTAACTTCTTCTGACCCGAATGCCTTTTTGAACATTTCCGGGTAGCCGGGAATGGCGGCGATCACAGCTTTGGTGCGATTGGTGTCGCCGTTCATCTCATGCGGCGCAAGCACACCCATCCACACAAGGTCCTCGATATTCCTGAAGGATGTATTTGGGTTATCATTGGATATTTTGCCATTCCACAGGTATCCATTCATATTCCAGACCAGGTTGATCATGGGCAACATCAGATGGGGAGTAGGAATACCTGTAAGTCCATGTGTAAAGCCATTTTCATATACCGGATGGTCGATCCCGCACTCAAAAGAATTGTGCTGCAGATGGCAGGTGGCACAGCTCATCAGTGAATCGGGGTGGGTACGCCCTGACATACGGCCGTCATAAAACAGGCAACGGCCTAATTCAACACCTTCCACAGTCATGGGATTGTTTTCCGGGATATTCATCTTCTGCGGAAAACCAAAGGGAACCTCTATGACATATGGCGTGGCCCCTGCCGGGATGGGAACAGGATCATCTTCCTGTGTGCAGGAAACCAGCAACAGAATGATTATCAGGGGATAGTATTTAAAACTAATTTTCAAAATTACAAACTTCAAATATCAAAATTCAAAAAAACTCCAAACTTTAAACTTCAAACTTTAAACTAACTCAACAACCTGTCCTGCTGAGCACTTCACTTCGTTCAGTATAAACTCCGTCGAAGGGCTCAAAAGTCAACACTCAACACCCCAAACACGTCCCATCCATTCTCACACCCCACCTTCATCGCATCCTGCTTCTGCATAATATCCCCTCCCCAGTAGTTATGGTCGTAGGTGTGTGGGTTCTTAAACCATCTGTCGACATGCATCACCAGGTCGATAAGTGTTTCTTCACCAACATCGATCCTTAATGACGATCCCGGCACCTCCACCTCAAAATAGTTTTGGATAAAGCCGGTGACCTCACCCGACTGCTGATCATAGATCTGCCCTATCCCAAGATGAAAATCATATGGCCGCTCAAACTGATTCGTATCCAGCCATTTTCCGTTCAGTTTCATGTAATGGTATCCTCCTCCAAGGTACTGCGGCCAGAACATCAGGGATTCCGGGTGGTCGGTGAACATCAGCGACTGGTTCTTCTCCTCATTGATCCCGAAGGTGAAGCTTATACCCGTATAATCACCGGCAGGGATCTCGTCAAAAACCTTCCATTCATGTGTCGAAGCAATATCAGTATCCACGTAGTGGATGTCTTTCCAGGCATCGATGGTATAATCAGCATCAGCACCATGAAGTGTTACATCGGAGATGAAATATTGAATTTCATTAACCATGTATTCATTGCCGGCAGCATTCACGTATTTTCTAATATCAAAGTCAAGGGGTAAGCCATCACAGTAATGATGAAACTCAAAGCAGATCTTGCCGGAAGAAGGAGCAGGATCGGGGTCAGCTTCCTTTTTGCACGCGGTAATTATTAACAGAATAATTGATAATAATATTAAGAGTCGGTTTGCTTTCATGTCATTATTTAGACAAGCCCCCCTATCATTGGGTTGCATGATATTATTTTTTTAAAAGTTTTTTAGTTGCCACGAGCCTACCCGAAGGATCATAAACATTTAACAGGTATATGCCTGAAGGTATGTAGGATAAATCGATGCAGGTTCCGTCATGTGCGATTTTTCGCTGTAGCAACTCTTCCCCTCTGAGACTAACCACTGTAATTTCAAGTCCCGTCATCCCTTCGGTGATCACACCAATATGAAGGTTATCTCTTACAGGATTCGGATAGATGTTAATATCCTGTTCCCGAAAAGGAGAGGATTCTACTCCAAGAGAAATACCTTTGCAGACGTACGCTCCCTCATCAGTGCAGCAAAACACCCAGTTCGAGCCAAAAATTGGCGGACTTTCACTGATATCAAAGACATTCAGGTTTGGCAAACCCTCATTAAAATAGGTGAGCCCTGCATTCGGAGTAAACCTCCCAATACCAACATGTGGTTGCGCTCCCTGATGCCAGCCGATATATGGTGTTAGACTATTATCCAGTCCCAATGCATTGATATTAGGCTCATAGTACAAGACCTCCCAGACATCACCATTCAGTTCATATAATCCGCCCCAGTTCCCTTCACATATGCCAACAAGGTTATTTAGTATTCCGTAGTCGCCTTTAAATGCAAGCTCAAAGAACCTGAATTCATTGATGATCTGGGTCCATATTACCCCATCATCATATGAAATAAAAACATTGTCATAGAGATAATTACATGCCACAGCAACAACATCAGGTGGACCGTAGGCCATATCAAAGCACTTGACACCTGTAAAGGCACTTACTTCAGTCCACGCAAGCCCATCCATCGATTCATTCATACCACCCTCAAACCCCACGAAGTAATGATCCCCCCATTCCACTTTAAGGATGTAGTTTGGCTTATAGCAATATTCAGCGACGCTGTATTCATGTGTGTTGACGTCCATGAAATAAATACCATCAGAATATGAACCTGCATTCCGGATCACCAAAATGGTATCTTCATTATATGCTGCGGCACCATTTGCCGGAAATTCGTAAAACTCCCAGCTTGGTGCGTTAAGCTGTTCCGTAAGAAAAAATCCATTCTCAGTAAAAATAGCAGAGCAGAAATCCTGCTTAAAGAAATGAATCTTAAATACATCCGCCCCGGGAGGGCCATAAATTTCCCATTCGTAAGGGAACACTTGCAGGCTTAGAAGCGCAAATAGCAGTATTGAAATAATCTTTTTCATTTTGACGAAAGTATTACTATAAGGAGAAACGATGATTTATACTATATCACCAAATATAATCAATTCCCAGATATTTACCAGGTCGCGCCCCTACAGGGCGCCCGGTTTTTTAATATCATATCTCCTATCGACGCCAGGCCCTAACAGGGCCAATATTCCTGGCATTGTCCTCCGAAACTCAAAGGGCAAAGGGGAGGGTGCTGTTTACATGTTACATTTTACATGTTACATTTTACATGTTACATTTTACATGTTACATTTTACATGTTACATTTTCCTTATTACTTTTGCCCTATTCCTTATTCCCTATTCACTCAAACGGCACAGTTCCCGAAACCGTAACAAACCTCACCGTGTCCTGCTTGCTGGAGCCCTGCTTATAAACCTTGCCATCTATTAATACCTGTACATCAATTGCTGATGCAATGTCCTTGTAGATAGCTGAGACGAACACTATATCGCCTTCTTCAGCTGTAAAGGAATAGCTCCACCGGTCTTCGGCGCTTGCGGCCTCTATCTTTTCACTGATGAGGGTACCATCCACTATGCGGTAGTTAACATCAAAGCCGGAGATCGATTTTGTGATTATATAGGAAACCTGCTTTTCCTTTGTCTTTTCGCATGAGAAGAGGATAATTACCAGGGGGATTATGTATAAGATCTTCTTCATCTTTCTAAATATTAAAATATACACTCATGTAAAACACCCTGCCGGGTTCATACAAATTTCCTTTTCCGCCAATGATCCTCCTGTTGAGGTGTTCATAGTATGCTTTATCCAGGATATTAGAAACGCCGCCTGTAACTTTCAGGTGCGTATTGAACTTATAGGCAAAATTGAAGTTCAGCAGGACAAAGCCGGGCGATTCCTCTTCCATATAGGCAGTGGAGATATCATTTTGTGCTGCCACCATCCTCACATTGACATTCGGAACCAGGCGGCCGTCAAAGAACTTATAAAACACA
>DAOVZP010000358.1 GCA_030635045.1 Bacteroidota bacterium
CAGATCACAAACCGCAAACCCCATACCCCATACCTCAAACCACATACCCCGTACCGGTATATTAAAAGTGCTTATGCATACTGAGTTATTTAGACTGAATATAGCAAATAAGTCAAATTTTATCTTTTATATTTGCAGTCCTTGTTATAAAATAAACAGTACTAATCACATAAATCAATCCATCATGTACGGAAAAATCAAAGACCACCTGCAGGAAGAACTGAAGAATATCAAAGAAGCAGGGCTGTTCAAGGCTGAGCGTGTCATCGTCTCCCCGCAGAAAGCCGATATCCAGATCAACACCGGCCAGGACGTGCTGAACTTTTGTGCCAACAACTACCTTGGCCTCTCCAATCACCCCAAGCTTGTTGCAGCTGCCAAGGAAGCACTCGACTCACATGGTTACGGTATGTCGTCGGTACGTTTCATCTGTGGCACACAGGACCTGCACAAGACCCTGGAAGCCAAGATCGCTGAGTTTTTCGGTACTGAAGATACTATTCTTTATGCTGCATGCTTCGATGCCAATGGCGGTGTGTTCGAACCACTGCTCGGGAAGGATGATGCCATCATCTCCGACTCATTGAACCACGCTTCCATCATCGACGGTGTAAGGCTTTGCAAAGCACAGCGCTTCCGTTACAAAAATGCCGACATGGAAGATCTGGAAGCAAAACTGATCGAAGCCAAAGACTGCCGTTTCAAGATCATCGTCACCGACGGTGTATTCTCCATGGACGGAAACACTGCCCCGATGGACAAGATCAACGAACTTGCTAAGAAATACGATGCCATGGTTATGGTGGATGAATGCCACTCGGCAGGTGTTGTAGGAAAAACCGGCCGCGGTGTTACAGAACTCTTCAACATCCGTGGTGAAGTGGATATTATCACCGGTACACTGGGAAAAGCCTTTGGCGGTGCCATCGGCGGGTTCACCACCGGTAAAAAAGAAATTATTGAGATTCTGCGCCAGCGCTCACGTCCGTACCTCTTCTCAAACTCCATCCCACCCATGGTTGCCAATGCAGGCATTGCCATGTTCGACATGATGGCCGAGACTTCAGAGCTGCAGGACAAGCTGCATGCCAACACAGAATATTTTGTAGAAAAGATGATTGCTGCAGGCTTCGACATCAAGCCTACCAAGTCAGCCATCTGCGCAGTGATGCTTTACGACGCCAAACTTTCGCAGGTGATGGCATCCAAGCTGCTCGAAGAAGGCATCTACGTGATCGGCTTCTACTTCCCGGTTGTTCCGAGGGGAGAAGCCAGGATCCGCGTTCAGCTGTCGGCCGGGCACGAAAGGGAGCATCTCGACAAATGTATTACCGCCTTTACCAAGGTGGGGAAAGAGCTGGGTGTTCTTAAATAATTTTAAGGACATGCACATTCCGGTTTGGCCCGGCCCTACACAGGCTGGGCCTTTTTTTATAGAAGATAGAAGAATGAAGAAGTGGATCGAGGAAGGAGAAGGAGATTGTTGAAGGCTAATTACTTCTTCTATCATCTATCACTTTCATCAATCCACTTCTTCATTCTTCTATCTGTATGCCTTCTTCAATTTTCCATACCTTTGTCAAGAAAGTAGCTCAATAAATGGATAATAAACTAGCAATATATAACACTCTCAGCAAGAAGAAAGAAACCTTCGAAGCCCTGAACCCTCCCCATGTGGGGATGTATGTTTGCGGGCCCACGGTATACGGCGACCCACACCTGGGGCATGCCCGGCCGGCCATTGCATTCGACCTGGTGTTCCGATACCTTCAGCATCTCGATTATAAGGTGAGGTATGTACGAAACATCACTGATGTAGGCCATCTGGAAAATGATGCTGACGAAGGTGAAGATAAGATCGCCAAGAAAGCCAGGCTGGAAGAGCTGGAGCCCATGGAAGTGGTACAATACTACACCAACTCATACCATAAAGCCATGCGGGCACTGAACGTGCTGGACCCCTCCATCGAACCCAATGCATCGGGACATATTATGGAGCAGATGGCGATGATCCGCAAGATACTGGAAGCAGGTTATGCATACGAATCTGCAGGATCGATATATTTCGATGTAGAGAAATACAATGAGACCAACCCGTACGGCATCCTTTCCGGCAGGAAGGTGGAAGAGCTGGTCTCAACAAGCCGGGAGCTGGAAGGACAGGCGGAGAAGAAGAACAGCTTCGACTTTGCTCTGTGGAAAAAGGCTGCGCCGGAACATATTATGCGCTGGTCCTCCGAGTGGAGCGACGGCTTCCCGGGATGGCATATGGAATGCTCCGCCATGGGCACCCGCTACCTGGGTGAGCAGTTCGACATACACGGTGGTGGCATGGACCTGCTATTCCCCCATCATGAATCAGAGATCGCTCAAAGTGTGGCTGCCAACGGCAAGATGCCGGTCCGCTACTGGATGCACAACAATATGATCACCCTGAACGGGCAGAAGATGGGCAAATCGCTGGGCAATGCTGTTTCACTGGAAGAATTCTTCACCGGCGAAAACCCCATCCTGGAACAGGCGTACAGTCCCATGACCATCCGCTTTTTCATCATGCAAGCCCATTACCGCAGCACGCTCGACTTCTCCAACGAGGCCCTGCAGGCAGCGGAAAAAGGATACCGGCGCATGATGGCAGCCATGGAGGTGCTTGAAAAGCTGGAAGCAAACGCAAATAATGAAGGATCTGTCGATACCGGCAAACTGAAAGACAAATGCTACGAGGCCATGAACGACGACTTCAACAGCCCCATTCTCATTGCACATTTATTTGATGGTGTAAAAACGATTAACTCCATCAAGGACGGTAAGCTGAAGATCGATGAGGAAAACCTC
>DAOVZP010000276.1 GCA_030635045.1 Bacteroidota bacterium
AATAAGCCTGAGCCACTCAATTCAAATTTGTCTTTGAGTTCATTATTTTCTACCTCGTCAATATTAAGATCTTTGAAGATTACGTTCGAATTGTCACCGAAAGCTTCTGCAACTGTTTGCTTACTGACACTGCCAACGGCTTTGCAGGTTGCACATCTGCGGTCGCCATGAAAATAATATACTGTCACGGTAGTGCTCTCTTGCTGTTCATATTGAACAGATTGTTTAGTTTCTGATTGGCTTGTCTGGCTGTTGCAGGAAGTAAGTACCGCAAACAGAAGAAAAAGACAGGATGTTGTGAAAACAATTAGTTTTTTCATAGTAATGATTATAGAGTTAGAAATTCTTTTAATTCTTTTTCAGATGGCAGCCGTCCACTTATTTTTACTTCTCCATTGATCACCAGGGCCGGAGTTTTCATGATGCCGTATTCCATTATCTTCATGATGTCATCTACTTTCTCGATATCGGCATTTATCCCGGATTCCTTCACTGCTTTACGGGTAAGCTTTTCAAGGCTGTTGCATTTGGGGCATCCTGTGCCCAGGACTTTAATATTTATTGCCATAATTATTAGTATATTTCGTAGTTCGTAAAAATACGAACAAAGATTATTAAAAAAACAATTATTCTCCAAATAAATTCTCAAAATTCTTTTTGGCAAGATCCCAGTTTTGCTGATTAAGACAATATCTGATCTTTGGAGGTTCGGTTTCTCCCTGTATGAGGCCTGCTGATTTTAACTCCTTCAGATGCTGGGAAAGAGTTGATTTTGCGATTGGCAGTATCTCAGACAGGTCACCGCTGTAGCAACATGATTGTTTTGACAATTTTTCAAGAACATAAACCCTGACGGGATGCCCCATTGCTTTGGCAAAACGCGCGATCTTCTTTTGTTCTTCTGTGATAACTTCCTGTTCTTTCATCTTTGTTCGTTAATTTGCGAACAAAGGTAATTATTTTGAAATAATTAGTTCAACAAACTTCAGTTAATGATATTTTTATTATCAAAAACGTTGAATTCAAATTGAACCGTAAGATGTCCGATATGGTATTTATCTCCCAGCATCTCCTCCATTTCTTCCCTCACGCTTGATGTTTCACTAACAATCAGGTCTTTTTCAAGGTCGGCATGGCATTCGAAATGAAACTCCTGATCACTCAATCCCCAGATGTGTACATGGTGTATATTTGCAATACCTTCTATTTGCTCCAGGTCTTGTATGATCTTCTTAAGATCCATACCGGGAGGGGTGGACTGCATCAATATGTTGGCCGATTGACGGAACACATCCCAGGTTTCCTTAATGATGTATATACTGATCAGGATCGTAATAACCGGATCCACCCAATAAACATCAAAGAAATAGATCAGGACTCCACCAATTATAACTGCAAATGACGAAAGTGTATCTCCCATCAGGTGTAAGTAAGCTGAACGTATGTTCAGGCTTGAACCCGAGTGTTTCTTAAGGATTAAAACTGCTATCAGGTTAAATATTAAACCGGCAGATGCAACCACCATCATCAGCAGGCCTTTGATCGGCTCTGGATTATAAAACCTGTTTATACCCTCATATACCAGGAATATCGAGATCCCTATCAATACAAGTGCATTGAAAAAGGCTGCAAGGATCTCTATCCTTTTGTATCCGAAAGTTTTCTTTTCATTGGAATCCCTCCGGCTGACCTTTCTGGCAATGTATGCAAGCAATATAGCAATGGTATCACTGAGGTTGTGAAGAGCATCCGAAAGCAGGGCCAGGCTATTGGCCATGAGGCCACCAATGATCTCAACCACCGTAATGAAAACATTCAAAAATGTGACAAACAACAGACTTTTGTCACTGCTGTAATCATTGCTATGGTGATGATGGTTGTGTCCCATTTATGACAATATTAATTGTGCAGTGTTGTTTGGATCATTCGACTAATTATTACACGTTTCATGACATGAACATGTACTTTTTCCTCTTGCTTTTTTGAAGGACTCAATTCCTTCTTTGAATGCAAAATATGCAATTCCTAATGATCCGGCAACATCTATATATGAAATTCTGAAGAATTCATATAATAAACTGGAAGAAAGAAGGATAATTGAAAGATAGAAACATGTCCTGGTACAATATGCATCGGCAATAATGGCATCGGAGTCTAACTTTCTTCCTACTTTAAGTTTGTATTTCATCAGGAAATACATTGTCAGGATTGAAAGCGCCGATACAATTATTCCCGGAATAGTTGTTTGGGGTGCGATTCCATGCACAATATTTATCATGGCGCCGGCTATAAGTCCAGCGGTTAAAAGCATAAAGCTGAACCCTGTTATGCGCAATGCCTTTTGTTCAAACATGTCGCGGGATTCATCACCGGTTCTTTGGAGTTTGCTTACCATGTGCAGTACGCCAGCCCCCGATATTACCTCTACAAGGCTATCGGCCCCAAACCCAAGAATAGATAGAGCATCATCACTTATTCCAAAATAAATGGATATCAGGCCTTCAATAACATTATATACTATGGTGATGATTGCAAGCCATAGGGCTATCCGCAAGTATTTCTGCCTGCTTATTTCATCAACTTCCATCATGCTTGAGCCTAATGTGGAGCCACGTCCTTCTTGCAGCATGGAGGAAGCTTGGCATATGCTTTAGGGTCGGCCTCCACGTCATCCGCGTCATATCCCAGTTTAGAGATGGCTTTCCTGAGTTTATCCGGGTCGGTCTTGTCTGTTTTGTACATGATCGTTACGATCTTGGTTTTATCATCCAGCACTACCGATTTAACTCCTTTTTCATATGCCATATTGGATTCAATGCGTTCTTCGCACATTCCACAAATGGCAGAGGTCTGTATCTTGATCTCTTTTTCTTTCGGTTCTTCTTCCTGGGCTTGCATGTTGCCTGTAATTCCAATGGCCAGAAGCATCAGGAAAAGCAGTTTAATTGAATTTTTCATAGTTATTTTTATTTGATCCTGCCAATTGCACAACTGACATAGGATTTAATTTTACGATTCATATTGCCGGTACCTTCTTCGGGGTATCCGAGCTTTCTAAGTTTTTCTACAAAGGTTTCCCGCATTTTATTTTTTCCTGCGTAATCAATTTTTACCGATGACGAATCAACGTCAACCTCCACGCTGATAACTTCACCTATCCTGGACAATTCCCTGCGTATGGTGTTTGCACAACCGTGGCATTTCAGGTTCTCTATTATAACGATTTCAGTTTTCATAAGTCCTAATTTATTAAATTAACTTCTTCCTTTTTCCTTTTTCCTTCTTCCTTTTTCCTTATGCCTTATACACTCTACAGGGTAAACCGTAAGCCCGCATAAATATTCACTCCCGATCCCGGCCCCCAGATCATTGATGAGTCGAAATATTTCCCAAACGGCTGATCGGCCGCAATGATCGGATCTTTTTGCTTATAGTTTGTAAGGTTCTCTCCCCCAAGGTATATATTCCATTTCTTGAAGTACTTTGTAACCTGAGCATTGATGTTCGTGTA
>DAOVZP010000184.1 GCA_030635045.1 Bacteroidota bacterium
AAGCACCTAACACTCAACACCTAACACCTAACACTAACTCAACACCCAACAACCTGTCCTGAGCGAAGTCGAAGGACTCAACACTCAACACTGCAAAAAGGTAAGTAATATTCCCAACCCACCACCGTTAGTAATTAACAATTCCTGTTAATAACAAAACCACTTACCGGGGAAAACCGATACCCAAATTTATATTTTTGTGCTTCATCATTCACTTTTCATTGCTATGAACAGACACAGCATTATTAAGCTCCTGGTATTGCCTTTCATATTATTCAACTACTCGCTCATCGGGCAGCAAACTGCCGTTTATGATGACCCTGCAGCAGCGTACAACAGCGGGCGCAACCTCTTTGAACGGGAACAGTACGGGGCGGCAGCAGAAGCCTTTAGTGAGGTGATCCATGCCTCATCGGATAAAGATGACATCATGCAGGTTAATGCACAATACTATGCAGCCGTCTGTGCAATGGAAATGGAGCATGAAGATGCAGAATACCGGCTCACCGAATTCATCGGCTCACATCCGGAAAACACACTGTCGAAGAAAGCGTATTTCCAGCTTGGCAAAATACAGTTCAGCAATGGAAAATATTCCAAAACGCTCGAATCTTTCAAGCAGGTGGAGGTTCCCGATCTCGACAAAGAAGAAAAGACAGAATTCTTTTACAAAAAAGGCTATAGCCAGTATAAAACCAAGAAGGCTTCACGGGCAAAGACATCTTTTTCGAAAGTCCTTAACACAAAGTCGAAATACACTCCTTATGCCATCTATTATTATGCAGTGATCTCATACGAAGAAGGCGATGACAAAGCAGCCGCTGAAAACTTTGAAAAGATCAAAGACAACCGTGCTTTCAGGAAATCGGTAAGGAATTACCTGGCACACATCTACCACCGGGCAGGGGAATATGATAAGATGATGGAACTGGCCATTCCGGCCTATAACGAAGCCTCAGGCAAAGACAAGCCGGGGCTGGCCCTGATGATAGGAGATGCCTATTACCAATCGGAAGACTACGATGCCGCCCTCCCCTATTTTGAGTTTTATGAGCGCACATCCCGCAGGTCGATGGGGCGCAAGGAAGCATATGAGATCGGATATACATTCTTCATGAATGAGAATTACAAGGCTGCCATGCAGAATTTCCAGCAAGCCGTTGGTGAGGATGATGAAATCACACAGAATGCATACTACCACCTGGGTTATTGCTATCTGCAAACCGGCCAGAAGAAATTTGCATCAAATGCTTTTTCATCTGCATTAAAACTGGACTTTGACCCCGACATAGCGGAAGATGCCCTTTTCAATTATGCCAAGCTCAGCATGGAGGTTTCCACCGATCCTTATAACACCGCTATCTCAGCCCTGGAGGATTATATAGACCAATACCCTGATTCACCGAGGGTTGATGAAGCTTATTCATACCTGGCGAACTTATACCTGTCGACCCGTAACTTCAAAGAAGCTTTAAGTTCGGTGGAGCGGATCAAGGCCAGGAGCACGGCGCTTCAGGAAGCATACCAGAAGATTTGTTTCTACAGGGGTATCGAACTCTTCAACAGCGGTGATTATGATGCTGCCGTTCTGCTTTTCAAAAAGGCAGCAGTTGAAGACCACGACAAGGCCATTTCTGCCGAGGCAAACCTATGGATCGGGGAAGCCTTTTACAGGCAAAACAATGTCTGGGCAGCCATCAAATACTACAAGGAGTTCCTGAATATACCGGGTGCCAATAAGATCGAAGGGTACAGCACGGCATATTATAACCTGGGGTACACCTACTTTAACAAAAAGGACTACGGCAACGCCATCACCTGGTTTGGCAAATTCGTAAATTATTCAGGGAGGAAAGAAGCCAGGCTTGTGGGCGATGCCCTGCTTCGCCTTGGCGATTGCTACTTCATCCGCAAGGATTATAATCAGGCCATCAGCTATTATAACCGGGCTATCCGCTCGGGTGATGGCAAAACAGGCTATGCGCTCTATCAGAAAGCCATCACCCAGGGTGCATCAGGCTTGTTCAATGATAAGGCAAAAACCCTGAAGGAACTGATCAACAGCCAGTCAAGGTCAACATATACAGATGATGCTAAATATGAACTCGCAGTAACATATATGCTCCTGAATAAAAACGAGGAGGCACTCAGATGGTTCAACAAACTTATTGCCGACCATCCAAACAGCCGGTTTGCAGTTAAGTCGATGATGAAAAGCGGATTGATATATTATAATCAAAACCGGAACGAAAAGGCCCTGACAACATTAAAGCGTGTTGTATCGGAATATCCCGGCACACCCGATTCCAGGGAGGCACTTAACAGCATCAGGAATATCTATATCGACCAGAACAAGGTGAACGAATATTATGCTTACGCAGAGAATTTATCCTTTGCCGATGTTACCGTATCCGAGCAGGATTCAATCACCTATATCGCTGCCGAGAACCTGTATATGGAAAACGACTGCCCGGAAGCGATCAGGGCTTTCGGCTCATATCTCGAAAGGTTCCCCTACGGCACTTTTGCTGTTAATGCCAGCTATTATAAGGCTGAATGTGAGCTGAAGGCCGGAAATAAAGAGGACGCCCTTACCGATCTTGCATTCGTTATTAAACAACCAACATCAGAGTTTACCGGCAACAGCCTGCTGCAAGCTGCACGCCTGAGCATGGAAATGCAGAAGTGGGAAGAAGCTTTGGATTATTATTCCCGGCTTGTCGAACTTGCAGAACATAAAGATCATGAACTGGAAGCGCTGGAAGGCATGACCGACTGCAACTATAAACTCGACAAATGGGCAGATGCCATCACCGCAGCCATGATGATGCTGGCTAATGAAAAAGTTGATGATGCCGGGATCAACAAGGCACATTATATTATGGCGAAGTCGTATATGGCCATGAATAATCTTGAAAATGCACGCATCGAATTCGGGATCACCGAAAAACTTGCTGATGATAAGAAAGGGGCTGAAGCCAAGTATATGGTTGCATATATTGATTATGCCACCGGAAAACATACCGAAGCAGAAAATGGCATCTTCGAACTCAGCGACAATTATGCCTCCTATGATTATTGGGTGGCCAAAGGCTTTCTGCTCCTGTCTGACATCTACCTTGCGAACGGCAACGATTTCCAGGCCAGGGAAACCCTGAAGAGCATCATTGATAATTACCGTGGCCCGGACCTGGGTGAAATTGCAGCACAAAAGCTAAGTGAATTAGAATCGACAGGATCACCTGATAATCCCGGAGATACTTTATAAGCATCATTATTAAACATTACCATTAATAAAACATGATCTTTCACCATAGAAATAAACTCAATATGAAGCCAGTCCTGCCAGTCTTTGCATCAGTTGTGTTCACCCTGCTCCTTTGTTTCCCGTATGGGCTGAAGGCACAGGAAAAGAACGAAGAGGTTACGATCATAGCCCCATATAACCCCACGATAACAACAGCGCAGAAGATCAACCGGAACCCCCGGATCAACCTCATGGAAAGCAGTTCAATACCTGAGATTGAGTATAACATCAGGTCTGAGCGTGTCAACACGACGGTATCCCCTGAAAACCCAATCCCGTCGCGTGTTCCGGGTGAACCATCAAAAGACCTTTACAGAAGCCACTTAAGGGCAGGTTTTGGCAACTACCTGACACCCTATTTCGAACTTTGGGTGAATAGCCTGCAATCAGATGAATTCAATGCCGGGGCGCATATCGGTCATATCTCTTCCTTTGGCCAGATAAAAAACTATGCAAAAAGTTCATTCAGCAACACTCTTGTGGAAGCCTATGGCACAAAGTTTTTCTCAGGCGGGGGGATTGGTGCCAAAGTGGGCTACAAAAGGAATATGGTCCACCGCTATGGTTTTATGCCTGATGATTTTCCGGGCCTTGATGTTCCTGATGAAGATATAAAGCAAGTGTACCAGAAGATCGGGTTCAATGTAGCTGTAGAAAGCAACAATGCTGCCGATGATGCTTTTAACTACTATGTGGCCCTCGATGGCTATTACTATTTCGATAAGTATGACAGCCGGGAAACAGCTATCTTCTTCCTCCCCGGGATCTCTAAAAAAATGGATGTATTCGGCAACGGCAGAAGCCAGGAGCTGGGGCTCGACATGCGACTGGATTATTATCTGAACAAAGACAGCATACAGGATCATAACAGCGGTATTTTTTCAGCCACGCCATTCTTTGACATGAACCTTTCGCCTTACAGGATTTACATCGGGCTTCAGGCAGATTACCGTATCGATACAGTATCGAAATTCCACCTTTACCCGGTAATACGGGCTGAAGCAAGCCTTTTGGAGGATATGATCGTTGTTTATGCGGGTATTGAAGGAGGCCTTAAGAAAAACAGCTTTGAAGAGCTCAGCACTGAAAACCCCTTTATGAACTCCATCGTCCCACTTGCATACACAAACCACAAATTTGAAGTCTTCGGAGGGGTAAAAGGCAGGATCACAGAAATTGTCGACTTCAACATCCAGGCACGTTATTCAACGGTGGAGAACATGCCATTGTTTGTTACCGATACATCGAATATGCTTGAAAATACCTTCGATCTGGTATATGACGACGCCAACATTTTTCAGATCGTGGGAGAACTGGGATTCAGGAGCAAGTCGGATTTTGGCCTGCTGCTTAAGGCAGGTTTTAATTCCTATTCGATGGATACAGAAGAAAAAGCCTGGCAGAAACCTGCCCTTATGGCTTCCCTCGAAAC
>DAOVZP010000375.1 GCA_030635045.1 Bacteroidota bacterium
CCTTGATAAGCACATATTCCCCGTTCACGTAAAGGAGGCCATCCTTCAGCTCTACCTTCCGGAAAACTGTTTTGCAGCTGAGCACTTCGACAGGATTGCCTTTTTTATCGCTCAAGGTCAATACCAGTGTATAGAGGTTCGGGTTTTCGTCCGACCATTGTTTTACATCCGGGATGCTCACTTCAGCAAAAAACACGGAATCACAGCACTGCTCCTTATCCATTGAGAAGGACAGGTCTCTTTTCATGACCAGAGTACCTTTTGCATCATACAATTCATAAGCCGCTGTATAATTCTTTGCCTTTTTCTTTTCGTCATACTTCCTTATGTCCAGGTCTAGCGATAAAATGCCATTTTCATAGTTTTCATCAAGTGAGGCTTTGGCCCAGAAATCCCTGATATGCACATCGGGTGCCGACCAGAGAAATACATCTCTTTCTATCCCGCTAATCCTCCAGAAATCCTGGCATTCGAGATAAGTTCCGTCCGACCAGCGGTAAACCTCCACGGCCATCAGGTTTTCGCCCTCTTTCAGGAAAGGCGTAATGTTAAATTCAGCCGGCAGCTTGCTTCCCTGGCTGTAGCCCACCTTTTCGCCGTTTATCCATAGATACATGGCAGATTTTACTGCACCAAAGTGAATGAACACCTGCCTTTCATCCCAATCAGCGGGTATGGTGAACCAATTCCGGTATGATCCGACGGGATTGTAATCATGTGGAACCTCCGGCGGGTTCGGATGATCGGTAAACTCGTAAGGCTGGTTCACATAGATCGGCACCCCGTATCCCTGCAGCTCCCAGTTGGAGGGGACGGGTATCGTTGACCAGCTCTCATCAATGAATTCAGGCATAAAAAAGCCTTCGGGCCTGTCGGCCGGCTTATAAACCCAATTGAATTTCCAGTCGCCGTTCAGCAGTTTATAATAAGGGCTGGAGGCCGGGTCCCCGCTCAGGGCCTGCTCTACGCTTGCATATGGCATCAGGGTGGCATGCGGGGCTTCTTTGTTGATGGAAATAACTGCGATGTTTTCCCAATCGTGCAGCTGCGCTTCCTGGGCATTCAGGAAGAGAAGGCTTGCAATGAGTAAACTAAAGGACATTACGATCTTCTTCATGAGCATATTATTTTTTGATTTAAGTCAGGAGTATTTTTTTATGATCTCCTGAAGTTCAATTTCATTTTCTTCAATCTGTTTCAGGAGGATAAACTGGTTTCTGCATCTGTCCAGGTTGTGTTTCTCTCTTGCGGTCTTGAAATAATGGTCGCCTTCGAGATAATCGGTCAGGAAGCGGACCCCGATCATCAATAACATGATCTTGCCCCCGAACAGCAGGTTTTCCTTTTCCGTTTTGCTGAGGCTGTCCTTTAATTCAGACAGGTAGCCATCGGTAAGGGCTTCAAAAATATCAGTCCTGAAGACGACCTTCGACGTATCAGGCTCATCCTCTTCCACAGGGCTGGTAAAAGTACGGACCATATCGCCGTAATCATAGAGGACTGTTCCCGGCATCACGGTATCGAGATCCACCACACAGATGTACTTTACGCTTTTATTTTCGAACAGCACATTGTTGAGTTTGGTATCATTATGTGTTACCCTGACGGGGATGGCATTACTATCGAGAAGGCTTTCCAGCTCGGTCCCGTATGAAAGGCGGTCAAGTGCAAATGATATTTCATCCTTTGCCTGTTCTTTCCTGGCAAATGCATCCTTCGCTATCGCATCCTGGAGTTGCTGCAGGCGTTTCCCCAGGTGATGGAAGCCGGGGATGGTCGGAACATAACCGGCAGGGTCTTCATTGTTCATCACCAGCTGAAAACGGCCGAAAGCGGCGGCACCTTCTCTGGCAATACCGGCAGTCTCAGCAATATCAAATGACCGGCTGTCGGCAACAAAATCCATCATGCGCCAGAAATTCCCGTCAAGGTCCCGGTGGTAAAAATTCTTGTTCCTGTTTTGCCTGATCGCAGGATAGGGATTGCTGCCTTCATTGCCATAATGCTTCTGCATAGCAGTATTGAACCTGATCAGGTTTTCTATCAGGCCCTCAGGGTCTTTGAACACATGCTGGTTGATGCGTTGCAGAAAAAAGCGGCATCTGCCCCTGACATCCACGATAAAGGAATCGTTGATATGGCCCCGGTGAAACCCGGTTATGGTGCAGGAATCAGCATCGATGCCATAATGTTGCAGTATATCAGCTAAGTTAAAGTCTTTCATCAGCTATTCCATATGTCGGGCGGATAATCGCCATTTTCGATCAATTGCCCGATCCGCTCTATCGTTTCCGGTTTATCTTCCTTGTAAGTCACCCCAAACCATTTGAATGCAGTTTCAAGCATTTTCACAGTCATGAGGCCATCACTTACCAGTTCATTAAGCCTGCCGGGCAGGTAATATTCGGCCTTATCATTCGCAATGTTTGACTCAAGAAATCTTACAAAGCCAGATTCAAGATAATCCATTACGAGCGGTGTAAAGCCCCAGATATTCATTGAGATGAGGGAATGCCCGTCGAGATTGTTAAATTGTCCGGCCGGGGATTCAAAACCGATACCTTCTCCCCTTTTCTCAATATTGGTGATCTCGCTGATCTTGCTGAGATAATGCCGATCGTTAAATTCACAGACTCCCCTGGAAACAGTACCATATTCAGACAGCGTATTAAGCAGGTGATATCCAACCATACA
>DAOVZP010000171.1 GCA_030635045.1 Bacteroidota bacterium
GTATTGTGATGTTTCAGCCGGCAGCAAGCCGGCAAATACAACTGCCAGGAAGGCTGCGAAAAATATTGCAAGGCTTGAAAAAACGTACTTCTTACAGTATCTTCCATCCGGCTTCCTGATAAAGAATATCTCATATAGTATAAAAGCAAGGGGAAAGCTCACTGCATTCTGTTTTGACATTACTCCCAGTACGCCCGACAGCAGTGCAAGCAAAAGCAAAGCCAACGACCTGCGGTTCAGCCCGTCATGAAGATATGCATGCCGACCCCTGGCATACAGGAACACCGCCAGTAGGTAGAAAAGGGCGGCCATGACTGTCATCCGCTGGACAATATAGGTCACTGCCATGGTCTGCAGGGGATGAAGCAAGAATAGGAGCGCCACAAATAATGCGCTTATTTTTTTAAAGCGTTCATCAAAACCGTCAGCCGGCGACAATAATGACAATGTATACCTTGCCAGGCTATATGCTACCACAGCAGTAAGCAAATGCAGCAAAAGGTTAACAAGGTGATATCCAACAACATTATCCCCGCCGAGATACCAGTTCAGAGCAAAACTAAACTTTGACAATGGCCGGTAGTTCACATCCGTCCATACCGACAGCTCTGAAAAATACGTAAGGTCCTGAATGTTTTCATTGGTCAGAATTTGCGCTTTATCATCCCAGCAGAATGCACCGTAAAAAGTGTTGGAATATGCAATTAAACCTGCAATAAACAGCAATGCAATTACCTGATTGATATGTCTTTTGTAAAAAGGCACGCGTCTTTCGATGTCTTTATTTTTTTCTTTCATCCTTCGTATCCCAAGACCCAAATATATCAAAATCCGCTTAACCTGTCTTAATTTATTTACCTTTGCCCTTATCGACAACGAACACAAATGGCCCAGGGATTAGCAGCTAGGATTTATACGATTATACCGGAAAATAACCGCCTTGAACGGATATGGCTGTTGGCCAAAACGGATTTTAAAATTCAATACAGTTCAAGTGCCCTTGGGGTAATATGGGCATTTGTATACCCCTTGATGAGAATCCTTATCTACTACGTTGTTTTTTCCTTCGTTTTTGCTAAAGATATCCCGAACTACGGATTTTACATTTTTTCGGGGATCATGATCTGGATGTATTTCCAGGAGGCTACCAAAGGTGGCCTGAAGGTGATCAGATCAAAGCGTTACCTGCTTGAAAATATCCGTTTTAACAAGCTGGATGTATATTATTCATCCATACTGACAAATCTGATCGGATTCCTCGTGAATATCAGCGTGTTCCTCGCTATGATGATCATCACGGGCTTGCCGATCACCTGGAAGCTCATCTACTACCCTATCTTCATCATAAACCTCATGATGCTCTGCCTGGGAATAAGCCTGATCCTGTCAACGATCAATGTTTATCTGAAAGACATTTCACAGTTGTGGGAACTGGTCCTGCTGCTAATGTTCTGGATCAATCCTATTTTCTTTGCCAAACAAAAAATATTCAATATGTTCCCCGCCCTGCTTTATGCCAATCCCCTGGCCGGCATCATCATTAATTCAAGGGATGTTATAATGTATGGAAAAGACCCTGATTGGTTCCTTGTGGGGTATAATTATGTCCTTGCAGGTTCTATTCTGGCCATCGGGGTATGGTCTTTTAATAAATTTTTCCACAAAGCAATCGAAAAGATCTGATGTCAGAAGACAATGTTGTAATACGGCTTGAGAATGTAAGTAAAACATTCACCATCAGGGATAAAGTATCCGGTAACCTGCTGAAAAAGTCATGGGCTTTTGCCAGCGGGGGGAATAAGCGCAGGATAGAAGCAGTCAAGAACATCAACCTGGAGGTCAAAAAAGGTGAGTTCCTTGGCATTGTGGGTGCCAACGGTTGTGGCAAGTCAACGCTTATCCATTTAATGACAGGCGTATACAAGCCCGACAAAGGGGGCACGGCAAGCATCGATGGCACATATATCAGGTTGAGCCTGGGCCTGGGTTTCAATGGCCAGCTTACGGCCCGGGAGAACATTTACCTGAACGGTTCTGTCATGGGTGTCAAGATCAGTGAACTCAATAAGAACTTCAGGAAGATAATCGAATTTGCAGAGCTTCAAAAGTTCGTCAACACCAAGTTAAAATATTTTTCGCGGGGCATGCGTGCACGATTGGCTTTTGCTGTTGCTGTTCATGCTGAGGCAGATATCATCCTCATGGATGAGTTCTTTGGGGGTGTTGGGGATGAACGCTTTAAAGCCAGGTCGGATGAGATATTTCAAAAGGCATTTGTAAACGGGCGGACAATCGTGCATGTCAGCCACAACATGAGAACCATTAAGCAATATGCGGATAGAGTTGTTTTATTACATGAGGGTGAGTGCCGTGGTATTGGGTCGCCGGATGAGATCCTTGATCTATATAGGGAGACGATCAAAGTACGCAGACTCAGTATGCGGGAAGAATAAGTCTACGGAAAAAATTGATAAGCCCGGAATCATCCTCGCTTCATTCCCGAGATCAGGAAATACCTTTCTGAGGAATATCCTCCTGGATGTTTTTGGCGTATACTCCTGGAATAATATCAATGTTTACAATAAAGGCCTGAAGGAATTCAGAAAACTGGAAAAACTGAATGCTCTCAACGCCATCACAGCACCGGGTGAACGAAAATTGAATAAGCTTAAGGAACAGTTTGCCTTTGCTGCCATTAAAACCCATGAAGTTCCCAAAAACATACTTCCGATCTGCAATCCAGACGCTAAGATCATTTACCTGCTGCGCGACGGACGTGATGCACTGGTCTCCATGGCCCATCACAGAAAAGACATCATAGAACCCGGTTCCGATTTTTTGAAAAATTTAAAAGAGGCCCTCTGGGCACCGATGGGCTCATATTTCGGAGGATGGGGTGCCAATGTTGAGCAATGGACAGAGATCGCCGACCTGGTTATATATTTTGAAGACCTGGTGAACGATCCTGAAAAAGAGATCAGGCGACTGCAGGAAGTCCTGGATCTGCCCGAACCTAAGATGGACAGGATACCCACATTTGATTCCCAGCGCAATGGAGGATCACATTTCGGTGGAAAAAAGAGGAAGAGGCTTTCGAAAGAAGAGCAGGACGATTTCAATCAACGCTTTTTCAGAAGTGGACAATCAGGGGGCTGGAAACAGGATATGCCGGAAGAGATCCGGGAAAAATTCTGGAAGAAATACGGCAGCGTGATGACAAAAATGGGATATTCCAGGGACGGAAGCTTCAACAAGGATACTGATGATTGAACTTATTTCCATACACATACCCAAAACAGCCGGGAGCTCCTTTTTTCAATTGCTTAAAAAGGTTTACGGTAAAGAGTACGTAATGAAGATAAATGTCCCGGAACCGGATATGGATTTTTATTCTGTCCCGGATACCGGCCCGGCAAAGGTAATACACGGGCATATACGGGTATCACAACTGGAAGATGTCATCCGCGAGGACAACCCGGGGATCGTCACATGGTTACGAAACCCTGTCGACAGGGTCATCTCCAACTATTATTTTTCGATGCAGAGGATCAGGGAGGGTAAGGCCGTTGAAAGAAAGTCAAACACAATTGCCTTCAGCCTGCCCGAATATGCTGCCCTCGATGAGAACAGGAACAAAGCAAGCTGGTTCCTTGAAGGCATCAGGCTTGAAGAACTATTCTTTGTCGGACTTTATGAAGAATTCATGAGCGATATCGGCAGGCTGGGAAACATGCTTGGCTGGGACGGCAACCATAAGGTCCCACACAGGAAAAGCAGTTCCTCATTTATCGAAAACAACGATTGCACAACACAATTCAGTGATATAAATGCTGAAATGAAAAAGGAAATTGCCACATTAAACAGTATTGATGTAGCTTTGTATGAAGAAGCCCTGCGCCTCAGAAATAAAACCTGATGACAGAAACAGACCATAAATCGGTAAGCAACAGGATCGAATTGATCTCCATCCATATACCCAAGACAGGGGGACGCTCGTTTCTCGAAGTGTTGAAACAGGTTTATGGCAATGCCCTTGACATACGCCATGAGAGAGAGCATTTCTTTCCCGACGGGAGATTTTCACAGATCAATGATGAAATTTTCCCTGACCATATCCGGGGTATTCATGCACATCTGAGTGTTTCACAATTGATGCCTGTCATTGAAAAACACGATCCCAGGGTGATCACCTGGCTGAGGGACCCTGTCGAGAGAGTGATCTCCAATTACTATTTTTTCATGAAGAGGCTGCGTACAGGCAATGCCAATGAAAGGCAGTTAAGAAAAAAGAATTATACCCTGCTGGAATATGCCAGAGAAGGAAAAAAGAACAACAGGATGGATGCTTTTCTGGAAGGAATGGAACTGCACGACTTTTTCTTCATTGGTATCCTTGAGAGATTCGAGGCAGATATGGAAGAACTGATAACAAAAATGGAGTGGCCGCAAACTAACAGCTTTTCTCATGTTAACAGCAATGCCGGCTTCAAGCATAATAACGACTGCAAAACTCAATACAGTGATATTGACGATGAAATGCGTCACGAATTAGCCATGCTTAATGATCTGGATATCAAACTGTATAATGATGTCAAAAAAATGAGAGGGATCGAATGAGCCTGTTTAAGAAAAGTGGAAAAATAGAGAACAGCATTGAACTTGTTTCCCTGCATATTCCAAAAACTGCAGGCACCAGCTTCAGAAATATCCTGAAAGAAGTTTATGGCAGCAATCATGTATCCAGGATGGATATTCGCAGGAACATTGAACTGGATGGCAGGACTTTCAAAGGCTCCGGGCTTAAAAAAAATGTCCGGGTGGTGCACGGCCACTTTTCATTCAGGAAGCTTACCGATAACTTTGATATTCCGGCCGGATGCCCCGTTGTGACCTGGTTAAGGGAACCCGCTGAACGTGTGATTTCCAATTACTATTACCTTGATAAGATA
>DAOVZP010000178.1 GCA_030635045.1 Bacteroidota bacterium
ATATAAGCCCTCTAAAACAATATTGCCTTAAATAGAGCTATTATCAAGCCTTTTACCAATTCAATCTAAATTTCCCCGGACACTAGTGGTTTTGAGTTTTGAGTTGGTTGCCCCTCGACAGAGTTTATACTGAACAAGGGGAAGTGTTCAGGATAACCAGTAACCAGCAACCAGCTATTTATCTAAAAATCTTCACAATAACAGCGATGAGCAACAGAAGAACAACAATTCCACTTACAATAAATGCCCAATAGTTAACAACCCTGGACTCCACATACATTTCATAATCCTCGAAATAGAATGAAAGGGCGGCAAGATCCCAGCTTACCGTATTGCCATGCATCATCGTGGAATTGGTTTCGGTAATCAATCCCGGCATTTCCGCTTCAAGGGTATATTTTTCTGAAAATATCAGGGTTCCTAAAAAAGTGTTCATATCATCAAGGTCCTGAAAAATAGGCGGTTCAATATCATGAAGACGGGCCACTTCCGGGTTTCCTGACCATACCACAAGAGCGTCAATTGCAACTTCAAATTTACCATCCGACCACTTCATGACATTTGCCGCAATGCTGTCTCTGTACATTGACAGGTCAAAATCATTAAGCCCAGGGTCTTCAAGTTGATTGAGCCCCCTTTTAAGGTCCTCCATGATATCATTAACCAGGGCATTGGCCCAGTATTTGTCTAACCTGGCATCCGCACTATCATAACGAATACTATCTTTCTTGGTTTGTCGTGTTTTTACTTCTGAAATCCACAATAAATCCTCTTTATTCAGATATTCGTGGTAATCTTCCGCAATCGGATTTGCTGCTTTATATACCTGCTTATAAGTAATGAAAGAGTAAAAAAACATGAAACGTTTAGAAATTTCAAGGTCCCGTTTTATTTGCCGCCTCCAGCTGGTATCATTTTGAATCTCCGTATTCAATGCATCAGCATTTTTAAACGAGCGGGTATAGGTGCAGACAAAGACGGTTGAGTCTGAAGTGTCCCTGACAAATTCCTTCGCCCAACTGCTGTCTATAGGATATGGCAAATTCGTTTTAATCACGTCAGCGGAATCACCCCTGATAGTGACAACTCTTGTAAAAGACCCGTCATTATTAATGGTTGTTTTAACGGTGATTTCACGGCAGCTGCTAAGGATAAAACCCGTTATGAGGAGCAGATAGATCAAATATTTTGTCTTCATGGCGTTCTTGTTTTAAATGTTATTGGTCACTGAGCTTATTTTTTCAAATAACTCTTTATTATTGGCCTTGAGATGATTAATATTCCTGAGTTTCCGGATTCCCCAGGAGTTAAAGGTGTTCATGTCCTGCATGCCAAATTTAGCCTCTGGAATATTTTGATATTGGGTTTCCAAACGATTGATCTTGTCAAGCACCAGGTATTGCTCAAAACCAAACAGGGCAAATAAAATAATAGCTGCAGCAGAAAGTGACCAGCGAAAAAAGACATTCTGAAAAATGCCAGCTGGCTTGATGTTTTTGTCGGTTTCAGAGACTGAAGAAGCATCACCCAGGGCCATCATAATATCATTTGTCAAGCCTGAAGGATCATTTAATACAGGCTCAAAATCAATGATGCGCGTGACAAGCTCTTTAGCTTTTTTCTGGGCTATGAAATGCATATTGCAATCCATGCAGCCTGCCAGATGTTGCGTGGTTTCAGGATCTAATTCCCCCAATTCCTTGTTGAAATAATGATCTATATTCTGTATTGCGATTTCACACTTCATAATAACTTCTTTTCAAATGTTAAGATGCCTGTCAATTTCTCCCTGATTGTTTTCCTGGCATGATACAGGTTACTTTTTATTGCAGTTTCTGTCATCCCGCTAATGTCTTGTACTTCTTTCGGCGAGAGCCCCTGTAAGTCACGCAAACTAAAAACCAATTGTTGCTTTTCAGGAAGCCCGGAGGTAATTGACCGTATCAATTCACCGGCTTCACGATTTTCAAGAACGATATCAATACCGTTTTCCTGGATTGCCAGCGTTTCCGGGATTAGTTTTTCCAGGCTTATTACCGGCCTTCGATTCAATGCCCTTATGCTGTCAATAGCCCTGTTGCTTACGATCCTGTACATCCAACTTGTAAATTTTTCTTTATCATTATATGTGTTAAACTTTTCCCATATCCTGATGAAGCTATCCTGAACTACATCCCTGGCCTCATCTTCATCGCCCAGCATGCGAAAGGCAAGCCTGAACGCTGTATGCTGATATTTCTCCACCAGCATCCTGAATGCATTTTTATCTCCTTTTTGTATTTTCTGAATTATTTTTTGCAAAACGAATGGCATAAAAAATTGCGTTCAATATATATTACGAACGAAATATAGAATTGTAAAATTTTTGTTTAAAAAGAAGTAGCTTTGATCACCCCAGATCACAAATTCGTTGCATGGCATCTATATTGTGCAATTCAATGTTTTTGCCTTTAAGGATGATTAGATCATCTTCCTGGAACTTCTTGAGGATCCTGATCACATTTTCTGTTGACATGCCTGCCAGCTCTGCCAGTTCCTTGCGGGTGAGGTCTAATTCAAATTGCTCAGATTTAAAGACCCTTTCAGAAAGACAGAGCAATAAGTTGGCCAGCCTGCCATATGACTGCCGGTGGGTAAGACAAAAGAAACGGTTGTTGATCTGGTTACTGTTTTCTCCCAGGATGCTGATCACCCTGGATGCAAAAAGGCCGTTTTCCCGTATCAAATGCTTAAAGGTTGTAATATCTATAAGCTTTGCAATGGAACGCTGATAGGCAGCTGCAGAATACTGAAAAGTGTCTTCACCCTCGGTAAGTGAAGAAAGTCCGATCAGGTTACCGGGACTTATGATCTTTAAAATAAGGATTTCCTTTCCGTGTTCAATATACACCTTTACCAGGCCCTCACAGACAAAAATAACATGCGAGGCAAAAGAACCATGCTTTGCAATGATCTCCCCTTTATTATATTCGACGGTAACCTGTTTCTTCTCAAGAAGAGCTGTTTGTTCTTCAGTCAGCGCTTCGAAACACTTACAATGATTATCTGCTACCGTGCAACTTGTCCGGACTGCCACTGGAATATATTTAGATAGAAAACGTTTGTACAAAAATAGGCTAAATCAGCAATGAAACCAATATATTAGTATAAAAACATTGATCTATATCAATATTATGGGAAACCAGAATCATATTCTGCTTGTTTGACCAAAGTTTAGTACTGTTAATTTTGTAACAACTGTTAAACCTACAAAACAAATAAGTCTAAGAGCTATGAGGAAGTTTTCTGTAATCGCGTTTATTCTGTTTTTACCCCTGCTTCTGCTGGCGGTGATACAGCTAAACGATTCATTAAATGATCCCGGGGTAACTGTATACAACTACACTAAAAAGGCAGACAGGAACACGAAACCTTCGGTTGATCACACTAAGTTTGATATTCTAAATGAACCCTTTGCTGATGCTCATGCTGTGACTGCAGCATGCTTGTCGTGCCACAATAACAGGCATGAAGAGATAATGGAAACATCGCATTGGCGATGGCAACGCAATGAGGTATTGAATGGCAGGGAGGAAACGGCCCTGGGAAAAAAGAACATCCTGAATAATTTTTGTATCGGGGTATCCGGAAGCGAGGCTACCTGTACACGTTGCCACATTGGATATGGCTGGGCCGATAAAGATTTCGATTTTGAGGAACCCACTAACATCGACTGCCTGGTATGCCATGATAAAACAGGCTCATACAAAAAGGGAAGAGGAAATGGCGGATATCCTGATCCAAGTGTTAATCTGAACTATGTATCCACCCATGTTGGCAGTCCCGGCCGTGATAATTGTGGCGTATGCCATTTCTGGGGCGGCGGCGGCAACAACGTTAAGCATGGTGACCTTGAAATTGCCCTTTTGGAATGTTCGAGCGAAGTGGATGTTCATATGGCAATAGAAGGTGAGGACATGTCATGCGTCGACTGCCATGTTACTGAAAAACACCAGATGGCAGGTAAACTGTATGCGCTTTCTTCTGAAAATACAAGCAGGGCTACCTGCGAACAATGCCATACTAACAAGCCACACCAGGATAAGATCCTAGATGATCATAACCTGCGTGTTGCCTGCCAGACCTGTCATATACCCTTTTATGCTAAGGTGAATGATACTAAGATGTATTGGGACTGGTCATCGGCAGGAGAGTTGGATGAAAATGGCCATGCTTTCCACACACCTGATGTTGACGGAAACCATAAGTATATGTCGATCAAGGGCACCTTTGTTTGGGCTAACAATGTAACCCCCGAGTATTATTGGTTCAATGGTATAGCGGATCACCAGCTCATAACCGATAAAATTGATACTATCCCGGTACAAATGAACTCCCTTGATGGTTCGTACCGGGACAAGGGAAAATATCAAAAATCTCGCCAACCATCTAAGATATGGCCCGTGAAAGTACACCGTGGAAAACAGATCTATGATCCGGTGAATATGACCCTGATACAACCCAAGCTCTGGGATAAGGAAGAAGGTAAAGGGGCCTATTGGGTTGATTTTGACTGGGATGCAGCATCTGAAGCCGGGATGGCCTACATTGGTCTTCCTTACAGTGGAGAATATGATTTTGTAGAAACTGAAATGTATTGGCCTTTGAGCCACATGGTTTCTCCTGCTGAACACTCTTTGAAATGCATCGACTGCCACACAAGAAGTGACAGCAGGCTTGAAAATCTCACTGATTTTTATTTACCTGGCAGGGCTAATAACATGAAAATTGAAGCTTCGGGGATTACCCTGATATTTCTTGCTTTCATCGGAGTGATGGTGCA
>DAOVZP010000113.1 GCA_030635045.1 Bacteroidota bacterium
ATCCCCCATTGGGGCCAATTGTATTTGTATAATTACCTCCTACAGGAAATAGAGTAGGATCTTCGTAAACGATTTGATAATTTGTCAAATCTGTAAGATTAAAATTAAAGTACCAGGAACAGTTGCCAAGTGTGGCAACTCCAAAAGAATACCATTGAGCATCGTTATTTGTACGCATAAAATAAACATCCCAGTAAAATGTGCTGCCAATAATCCTTGGGTTCTCTATGGCAATATCCCCTGTAGGAAGCTGACTAAACCCAGCTAATGACAGAGTGCCTGCAAGCAATATAAGGGTTATTATCTTTTTCATAGTATAGTGTTTTTTTCTTTCACAAAATCAAGGTATAAAAGAGCGTTATTATTAAGGAACTTGTCCAACTTCGCCCATATTCAAATCAATAAAAACTTTATCGGAATTTGAGATAATTCCTGAAAAATTACAATCTCCCATGTCATACCCAACAAATCCCATGTTGATGTCTATTGGTACTTTATCAGCATTGGAAATAATTCCAGATAAATTGGTTTCACCTGCAAACATTCCAAATGCTGTCGGGCTTGTATCTACCTGATACATCGCATTTGTGCCATAGGCTTTATTATTGGCATCAGTGAAATCATAAGTATAACTGCCAAACGTTTCCGCGGGGGAAGTAGCTGTCATCACAGCAAGGTGATTCCTGTGTATCATGACAAAGTATGCATTGTTTGTGATGAGCGTATTAAACTTTATCGGGCTTGATCCATCCAGGCCAACGATCGTGCCATCTTTCATCAGAAAGCCTGCAACAGTATCTCCGGGAGTAGTTGCTGTTGCGGCAGTGGCCGCATCACGAACCTCAACCAGGATCCAGTCAACAATGTCGGCAGAAGGAATTGCACCAACAGATTCCGTTCCGGTATAACCAATATGTGCATACGCAGTGGCTGCAGCAAGGGGTATAATTCCATTTAAATCTGTTGACATCTCATTTGTAGTGGAGTTATATGCCCCCTGACAAATAATTTTTAAATCAGAAAATATCCTAAACTCAACCCCCGTAGCATTGCCATCATCATCGAAATCATCGCATAAGAAAGTGTTGGACCCGGTAGTTACGGCATCTCCAATAAGCCAACCGGTACCGTCATAGAGGGCGCCGCTGATGTCGGCTTCGGTACCTACAATATCCGCATCCACATAAGTGGCAGTGATATCGTATGTGTAGGCGGTAATGCCACTATTTACTATAGTCCAGTAACGCTCGAGGTAATTATCGATGCTGGAATTGTCGGGTTCGATAAGGGGAGTCACATTCACCGCAACATAGGCAGAAACGAAGGTACTGTTGTTAAAATCGATCTCAATGGGTGAGTACTCTGCTGTTCCGTCGTCACTACCAATGGTAAAGACGAAAGTTCCGGGGTCGCTAGTACCATCAGCAAATGCTTTCCTAACCTGGCCCGTGCCATCAGCAAGGATCATTTCACCGGATGATAATGTCCCTGCAACAGGACTGGCAGCTACACCAAAGGTAAGGTTATTGGTTCCGATTGAAAATACACCATCGGTGAGGGTCATCTCCCCATCCACCTGGCTACTTACACCCAGACTTACGCCTGCGGAATTATTAATTTCAATATCTCCAAACTCAGATACGGTTGTACCTCCAATTGTCTGGGCAGCTGTCCCGTTAAAGATAATAGTTCCGTCTCCGAGATCAGCTATACCACTATTGGTAAAATTTCCGCCGACTACTACTTTAGATCCGCTCGACACCTTCATGCCTGATCCACTCGTAATAACAATATCGGCAAAAGCTGAACCGGTACTGATCGCGAAAAGGATGATGAACATCATCATGCCTTTCGCCAGAAGTTTAAGCTTTGTCATATCTCAAGGTATTAATTTCATATCGTATCGCTATTTATATAATTTGCGTGCAAAAGTATAAAGTATCTCCTAAAATAAAAAATATACTATAATATGGTCATTTTTCAGCAGTCACCAGGACCTGTTTTCAAAGCTGTAAATCCTCCATTAAATAACAATTACCGCTCTCCTATACAGCTCTATATCAGCAAGGTACCCGCATCGAAAATATCAACAAATGAATGAACATTTTGTTCCAAATTACTTATCAGAACTTTTCTACTACAAATTTAGTACAATATTTTTCTGTCAGATAAGTAATTATACGTATTCTACACCTACAAGTTTCCTGCAAAACAAAATTTGAGTTTGCAGCAAAACAGTGTTGATCCAATAAGTTGCCAGTGATAAAGAAATGGGGTTCGAAAATCAAAGCAAATGTACAATTTAAATACTTAAAATCAAAACCCTCAGGCGGTTTCAGCAGTATCTGCGTATTATTACCCGAGTATTGCTAATAACATATGTCTGATAATTAGCTATTTAAGATGAATTAGGCTGCGGGCAAATTATTACATAATAATTTCAATATTTTCATGATAATTGTTCAAAGAGGACATTCATGAACATGATCACATTCCTCCTTCGCAGATATAAAAGACAGGAGGCAAAACCGGGTTTTGACCCCGGCATGCCTCCTGTACCGATCCGAATAAGTGTAAATTTGCTAAATCACACTAGTAGGATTTCAGGCTCCCCGCCCCTGATATGTCGCTTTCCAGACGGGGATTGCCTTTATACTTTATCGATGCTGCACCGGACACCTCCACTTCAAGGTTTTCAGTTACATGGATCCTGGCATCGGATGCACCGCTCACCTCCAGTTCGCAATTGGAAATAATAAAATCGTATGCATTGATCTCGCTGGCTCCGGAGAGGTCGAAGGTGGCTGTTTTCGCATTCCCCGACAGCTCTATCTCGCTGGCCCCGCTGAAGTCTGCATCAAGTATGGCAACTTCCATTTTGAGGTCGATCTCAGAAGCTCCACTTCCATCGAGGTGCAATTCATCAAACTGCATCATATCCTCTCCTGTGATGCTCACAGCACCGCTGATATCGATCATCTCCAACTCTTCAAAAGTGAGGTAGATGTTTAACTTCGTGAATTTCTGGATATTTTTCTCTGTATAGATCTCCAGTTTATCGCCTTTCACCTCAGTTTTGATGTATTGCATCAGGTTTTTATCTGCTTCGACTGTTAACGCCTCAGATTTTCCCTGGTAGAGGTACACATTAAAGGCACCGCTGACCTCCAGGCTGGTGAAGCCTGAAACAGCCCGGTCTTCTTTCACAACATTGCCGTCGCCTCTTTCTCCGCCGAGGGGTACGCAACTTCCCATGAGTCCTGTGCTGGCCAGCATCAGAATAGCAAAAATCACTAAAAATGTCCTTGTTTTTTTCATTTCTTTATTTTTAAATTTATGATGTTTAGTAAATTTCTACGTCACAATTCCTGACTGTCACTACGACGGTAGATGAAGAACTTTTATCGTCTCCGATAAAGGCTTCAACTTCTTTTTCAAAGCTCTTTTCGACATGTTTTGTCACTGTTGCTTTTCCTTCAGGAAAATCGATATCCCCGAAACTGGAGCGGGCATGCAGCTTATAGCTTGCCGAGCTGCTGATATTAAGCTCTACGCCACCAAATTCGCTGGTGATGTCGATGGAGGAGAATCCTCCTGCCACCCTATCAATCTCCACACCGCCATAGCTGGAAGTCAGGTCAAGCTTGTCAAAGACTTCCCCAATTTCGATGCTGGTAAAACTTGCTTTGGCCCGCATGTTATCAACACTGCCAATCTCAATTCCATCATACTGCGAATCGAGGTCAAGCTCAGAAACGCTGCCAATCTCCAAGCCACTGAACCTGGAATACATATCAAGGTATCCTGCTTTTCCCAGGTCCAGGCTACCATATTCTACTATCAGGTCTCCCGCTTTCAGGAAGGCGATCTCAGCGTCACCGAATTTCACTTCAATATTGTTTTCCTTCGATGTAAGTTCGCCAAGTACCAGGTTGCCATACCCTATCTTTATCAGGGTGTTGCCGGAGAGGTTCTCTACATAAGCATTCCCGAATTCATTATAGAGCACGAGTGCATTTGATGCCGGCATCTTCACCTCATATTCGATATTCATATTGCAATTTTTGCAATTCAGCTTTCCATCGATAGTGGTTATGGCTTTTACAAGATCGGCACTGCCGGTGATCTTCACATTGATCTTGTCCAGTATCCTTTGCGATTCATTTTCAGACTTTGCATCCACACTGACCTGAACATCGATCACAACCTCGTTCCTATCCCATGTATGGATTCGTACCCGTCCATATTTGTTGTCGATGCTCACTTTTGCATCCGCTTTCACATCATAACTTTCGTGAAAGCTCTTTCGAACTTCCTGTGCTGAAAGGTTTGCTGTTGCAAACAACAGCATCAGGCTGATTAAGATTGAAATTTGAGTAATTCTTTTCATTTTTCCGGTTTTAAAATTTATAACTGACAAATTTTTGTAATAATATTATCGAGGATCTTGATCCTTGTCCTGTAATTGGTTACCAGCGCCCCGTATACCCTTTCATTGGATGCATTATTATCCAGTTCTTCCTGCAGGTTGGCCGCATCATTTTCCAGCTGCTCGAGTTGCAATCTGGCCATGCGGTCTATTTTGTCTGCTTCTTTAGCCGAAGCAGCGCAGCTTGCAATATCTCCCAAACGCTGGTCTGTGAGTTTGTTGTAATGCTCAACAACCTGGCTGAGCTCATCATTCATGGGGCCGGCCTTCGCTGTAGATGAATTGCCTGAATACTGATAAAGCAGTATGCCCGACAGGCCTGCTATCAGGATAATGGCAGCAGCATAGCGCCATATTGGCTGCCTGGTTTTCTTTTCATTCGCATGGAATTGAGTATCCAGGCGGGAAGCAAAGCGCTCGAGGTGCCCTTGCTCCGGCTCGTGCACATCATAGTGCCGGCGGTTCTTTTTGATCTTATCTTCAAGTACACTCATAATACCTTAGTTTACAAGTTCATCAATTTTCTGTTGTTTGAGTAATTCCCTGAGCTTTTGCCTGGCCCTGGAATAACGGGTGCGGCTGGCATTGTTCGAGATATCCAGCACCTGGGAAATTTCTTCATGGTCATAGCCTTCCAGCAGGAACAAACTCAGGATCGTCCTGTCGTCATCACCCAATTGTTCAATTCCCATCCTGATCTGATCTATCTTATATGATAGTATCTCCAGGTAGTTTTCTGTCGAATCATCCGATGGCAGATCAATTCCGGATTCCTCCAGTGAGATCTGTTCCTTCTTCTTTTTCAAGATATCGATCGCCCTGTTGATCACGATCCTCTTCATCCACGAGCCAAAACTGGCATCCCCCTTATAATCGCCGATCTTTTGAAAACCGGTCAGAAATGCCTCCTGCATGACATCCTCGGCTTCTGCGCTGTCTCTCACGATCCTGAATGCGGTGTTATACATGGCCTTGTAATAAAGATTATAAACCTGAAGTTGCGATTTCCGGTTGTTATATCTGCAACCTTCGATCAGGTCTTCATGGATATTGATTGGTCGCTTCATCGAGGCGTTCGTTTAGGTTAATGACTTGATTATTTTTTTAATGTTACAAGATAGGGGAAAATGGGACATGGTGCAGGGTGCAGGGTACAGGGAAAATGGAAGAAGGCAGAAGGAGGTTGACGGTTGACGGTTGGCAGTAGGCAGTGGGCGGTAGGCAGTGGGCGGTAGGCAGTGGGCTGGAAAGTGGAATAGTTTTGAGTTTTGTTTATAAAAAGAATATTTTTGTTAGCATCTAAGTATAATATATCATGAAGTCCGAAAAAGGAAGCCCGGCATATATTTACATCTTCGCATTGCTTGCAATGGTATTCTGGGGGATGTCGTTTATCTGGACTTCCATCGTATTTGATTATTATCCGCCGATTACGACTATCTTTCTCAGGCTGGTAATATCGAGTACATTTCTTTTCATCATCCTTGCAGTATCCGGTTTTCTTCAGCGGATCCGCAGGG